>JAUXBV010000327.1 GCA_030619215.1 Fibrobacterota bacterium
GGTACAAGGTGCAACTTTAGTTGTATAAGTGCTTCTACTAAAAGTACAAGGTGCCACGTTTGTGGTATAACTCCTGTTGGAAGTAAACTTCCTAACAGTCGTTTTATTTTATACCTGGATTATTAATTACAATGTACGCGTCAAAAAAAATAATAATAGTTATTATTAAAAAATAGCACAATTTGATATACAAGATGTTGCATTGTTACATACAACACATTGTATGTCAATAAAAAAAGAAAAAATTTTAATGTACTCTTTTTCTTGACACCTACCTCAATATGTAGTATCTTGGATTTAATAATATCAATTTATGGTATTTTTAGACATACTATGCCCAGGTTAATGAAAATATGATTCTTCGTAAGATTTCAATGTTTGGATTCAAGTCTTTTGCGGACAAAACAGAGCTTTATTTTGGTGACGGAATTACTGCGGTTATTGGCCCGAACGGTTGTGGTAAAACAAATGTAGTGGATGCTATCAGGTGGGTGTTCGGGGAGCAGAAGACTACTATCCTGCGCAGTGCCCATATGCAGGATGTGATTTTTTCCGGAAGTGAAAATCGGCAGCCGCTGAACATGGCAGAGGTAACCCTTTCGATTTCAAACACCAGAGGTGTCCTCCCTGTTGAATATAATGAACTTTCCATAACCCGCCGTATTTTTCGAAGTGGTGAAAGTGAATATTTAATTAATAAGACGCCGAGCCGTTTGCGTGATATTCATAACCTGTTTCTCGATACCGGCGTTGGCAGTAATGCGTATACGACAATTGAAAACAGCATGATAAATCACATATTAAGTGATAAGGCAGAAGAGAGGCGCATCCTTTTTGAAGAAGCAGCCGGAATTGGAAAGTATAAACAGAGGATAAAAGAGAGCCGAAGGAAGCTTGACAGAACAAGGCAGGATTTGCTTCGTATTAACGACAGGGTACAGGAAAAGGACCGTTATGTTCGCATGCTCGGCCGCCAGGTAGAGAAGGCAAGGCGGTATAAACGGTATCATGATAACTTAAAGGAGCTTGAGATAGGATTCGAAAACCGGCGCTATACCTTACTGGATGAGAAGTTGACTGAGCGTAAGAATAGTATGCTTGAGCTCGAGAAGGATATCGACGCCCTGAAAACTGAAATAGCTACGGCGGAATCCAGAATTGAAAAAATGGAGCTAAATAAGGTTGAGAAAGAGAAAGAATTACAGGAAGCTTCAAAGGATGTTGCACATGCTTCTGAGAAAATAAATTCCATTGACAGGGAAATATCGGTTTCAAATCAGAGCCTCACCTACCTGCAGCAGAATGTGACCCGGTTTGAACACGAAATGGAATCATTTGATTCCCAACGTGCTGAAAAGAATAAACTGCTCACCGGTATTGAGGAGAGCCTCATTAGCAGGGAATCCGAATTGGATGAAAGCACAGTTAAGGTTGATGGTGCAAAAAAGGAATTAGAGGAGTTTGATACACAGGTTCAAATGCAGAGAAAAAAGGTGGATGAGCTTTCCAATAGGCAGCTTGATATTGTTCATAAAGTAGGTGAGAAGCAGAAAGAGTTGAGTAATTGCCAGACAAATCTGCGGAATTGCATTGAGCATTGTGAGCGGGAAGAGGGTGAAATTAAAAGATTGGAAGAGCGCATTGAAGATTACCGTGTTGCACTGGAAAAGTGTAGAGGGGAGCTTCAAAGAGCCGGTGAATCCTTTGCGAACCATACAAAGACGCGCGAAAAGTTGTGGGAACGTATTGAAAAAGAGGATGATCGTTACCACACCTTTGTCGGGAAAGAAAAATCTTTTGAGGCCAAGATCGATTCCACCAAATCCAAACTGCGTTTTCTTGAATCCTTGAATGCTTCTTTTGAGGGATATGGACAGGGAATTAAAGCTCTCTTGGGAAAAAAGCTTCCCGGTACAATGGGTATTGTTGCTGACCTTATAAATGTAGAAGTTCCGGAAATGGTAAGCGTTGTTGAACGAGCCCTTGGCTCTGCGATTCAAACAGTAGTTTTTAAAAAGGATGCGGATTTGGAAGCTGCTATGGAGTATCTCCGGACGGAACAGGTAGGCGCCGCACGTATGATAAGTATCGAGAGCCTTATATCCATAAAATCCAACGACCCGGTATTTGCTCCTGATGACTCACTTCCCTTGCGTATTTACATTAAGACAGAAGGGGAATGCAAAGAACTTGCGGATTGTCTTTTTAACAGGATTTTAATCTGTGACAATGACGAAACAGCTCTCAATCTGCGGCCGAAGGCTGAGTCGAATTCAATTATAGTCTCCAATGAGGGCGCGGTTTGCTATTCTGATGGAACGGTTGTTGCGGGTGTAAAGAAAAAGGAGCAGGCTGGAATCCTGCAGAGGAAGTATGAAATCGAGAAATTAGCCGCTGACCTGGAAACATTCCAGGATAAATATGAATCGGTTATTCATGAAAAGGAAAGCTGTATTATTACCCGCGATGAAGCGAAACGGGCCCTTATTGAGATCGATGAAAAGCTGAATAACGGTCGTCAGATACAGCATGAACAGGAGACAAACATAAGGCATTATGAAGCGGAGATTGAAAATATAAAGGAGCGGATTGAAGGACTCGTTCCAAGCCTTTCAAAGAACCGGACAAATATTTCTGAATACAGATGGTTTATTAAAGAGTATGGTTTTTCGCTTGAGGAGATTGCTGAGCAGAAATCCGATATAGAAAAACAGATTGAAAATGCAAAACTTCTTCTTGCTGAAATGGAATCAAAACGCAGTGAGCTTTCAGAGCATCTTAAGAATATGGAGCTGGCTAAACAGGGCCTGGCAAGCCGAATAGAACAGGACAAACTGAGTATAGAGCACCTTAAAAAAGATGTTAGTAATTTAAGCAACAACAAACAGCAGAAAATTGAAGATAAGAATAATGCATATAAGGAGATCAAGGAGCTCGAAGATAGAGTTATTGCTTTAAAGGAGAGCCTGGAGAAAGAGGTTGCGCAACGCGATGAGCTTCAAAAAGCCTTAGGCCGGACACGTGAGGTATTTCGTGATATTGCGAGTACTATTGAGGAAGAACGTAAGGAGATAAAAACCTACAGGAATAACCTGGATGCAATTTTGAATCGCAGGCATGAACTCGAAGTTAATCAGACCCGTTACGAAGAACAGAAGCATGCAATTCGTGAGAAAATTTATAATGCCTATGAAATTGATCTGCAATCCCCGCCTGAGGATATTCCTATTATTGACAGAGAGGATGCAGAGGTTTCCGAAAACATCCAGATCCTTAAGGAGAGAATCCGTCGTATCGGTGAAGTGAATATCGGTGCTATCGGGGAGTTCGAACAGGAGAACCGTGATTTAAAAGAGATGGTTGTGCAGCGTGATGATCTTCAAACCGCTGTTGATGACCTTGAGAGAGCAATTAAAAAATTAAACCGGGAAGCGCGCGTTCAGTTTACCGCAACATTTGAGAAAGTACAGAAAAATTTCAAGGAAATGTTCACCACGCTTTTTGAGGGGGGAGAAGCAATGTTAACTCTGGAGGAGGACGTTGATCCGTTAGAAGCTGCAATTAAAATTGACGCCCGTCCGGCCGGTAAGAAAATGCGCGGTATAACGTTATTATCAGGAGGAGAAAGAGCGCTTACAGCCATCTCTCTTCTTTTTGCACTTTACCTTGTTAAACCTTCTGCATATTGCATCCTTGATGAGCTTGACGCTCCCCTGGACGACGCGAATATTGACCGTTTCGTCCGTGTCCTTAAGAATTTCGCAAATAGAACGCAGTTTGTCATTATTACCCATAACAAGCATACAATGGAAGCTGCGGATCTTTTATACGGAGTAACACAGCAGGAGTCAGGTGTCTCAACCGTAGCTTCTGTTGTCCTCGGAGAAGACCGGCAACTGAGAGCCGCGTGATAGAGATAGAATTATAATGCTTGGAATAGGGCTGCAAGTATCGCTATAAATGCAGTCGTTTTTTTTTAATTGATACATTAAATTTATTCGGATTTTGTTTCTATACATAAAACTTTTTATTAAGGAAAAAAGAAATTTTTGACAATAAGCACCTGAATTTATTACATTGATATACTAGGTTATACAAAAGCATAACATTGTGTAAAAGCAGAAAGGCTATTACCATATCCTTCTGCTTAACACACTGTTATTACTCCATCAAAGAGATTAATCAATGATGAAAATCAGGCTTGAGAATGTTCTGATTGACTGTTTGAACGACACTCTCCAAGTGATGCTCTGCTCAGAATCTTCAGGTACAATCTGTACCATTAATTCCCTCATCGACCGTTATCCGATGTTAAGCTTTATCAAAGCAAGGTCTGCTGACACGATGAAGCGTTTCTACCGGCAGGTCCCGGGATGGCACTGTTTAATACTTGACAGTCGTTGTAGCTTTTGTGAGGATTTCTTCTCTGCGGTAAAAGAAACCCCCCATTGGGTGCCGATCATTTTACTCGCTGATTATGTGTCTGAGGACTATATGCGCATGTATGGTTTAAGCCTTGACAAAAATGATAGTACCGATATTCAAAACCTGGCCTTATATGAGAAGCCTTCCAGGAGAGCAAAACTCTATATCGGAAAAAAACAGATAATAGTTTTTCCCCTGCGAAGTTTCAAGAATTTATTTCCGGTGATTCAGGTGGAGAGTATTAAAAAGAAACTCATGCAGAAGCTAATGCCGGACGGATTTGTTCATAAAGCGATGAAAATTCTGTTTGATCAAAATCCAGTTACAGTGGAGGAGTGGTCCTCCACAATAGATTCAACCCCGCGCAAATTCCAGAGGATGTTCAAGAAATATACTTATTACTCTCCCAAGAAACTTATTGCCCTTTACCATGCTTATAGAATCGCCTTTGAGACAATAGGCAGGGACGAAGATTACGGCAAAGGTATTATCTCCGCCTATATTTTGGACGAGCGCTCAAAGAAACGGGTTCTGGAGTATGTGCTTTCCAGAAGAAGCCAGCTTCTTTCGGTCAAATAAAAATTCCTTAAAAGAATGTTCATTTTTACTTCAGTTTATACATACTGTA
>JAUXBV010000287.1 GCA_030619215.1 Fibrobacterota bacterium
AACTGTAATGCTTTCATTATTTTCTCCAATCGGTTCAATTCTTAAATAGGCAGAAAATCCGTCTTCTTCGGCTTGAACCGTTATTTTTGGAAAGGAGGGTTTTTCATCTTTTTCATGTCCGCTGGTTTCCGCTACTGTATCTTTTCGCTCACCTCCCTCTTCAATGTAAGCATCGTCTTCACTTACAGGCGCCTCTTCATCCGTATCCCTCTCAACATTAATTCGCTTAATATTATGTTTTTTCAGCTTATCAATGGCAGCTTCAGTAAGTACAGTGGTAGAATTGAGAAGCGTAACTCCACCCGGTAGGAATACATCTTCAATTAATTTCATTCCAGGAGCAGCGTTATCTATATCTATAACCATAATGAAAACGTCTTTAAATAGGTAAAAGGGTAATCTTTCAATTAAAACATAAAATGTTATTGTAGTATTTTAGTATAACAATTTAAAGTGTTTTTATAAAGAAAAAAATACTTATTTGTTAAAATATTTTCCTGCAGGTTTCATCATTTCATCTGCTAATTAATTATTATATTTAATGTTTGTTAACATTTTTACGCCTTTATTGAATGAGCTATGAAAAAAAATAAAGACAATAACAGCGTCAAACAGGTAAAGAAAATAACGTACTATGGAATTATGATAAACCTTTGCCTGGCGGCTTTGAAACTAATTGTCGGGTATCTGGGTGCAAGTCAGGCAGTAATTGCGGATGCAATACACAGTCTGTCCGATATGTTTACTGATTTCGCCGTTATCTTCGGAGTTAAATTCTGGTCTGCACCGCCTGATGAAAAGCACCCGTATGGCCATCGCAGAATTGAAGCGTTGGTTACTATTGCGATAGGCATAACACTGGTAAGTGTTGCTATTGGTCTTGGATACAAGGCTATTTCCACCATTCGGGACGTCCATATCAAGCAGGTGGGATGGGTGGCCATTTTGGGACCGTTACTCTCTATTATTTTTAAGGAGATCCTTTATCGAATGACCGTGAGGGTTGGAGTTCGCGTCAAGTCAACGGCAGTTATCTCAAACGCATGGCACCACCGTTCGGATGCATTGAGCTCGCTTCCGGCTCTGGTCGCAGTAGCCGCATCCGTTATCAATCCCGACTGGGCCTTCGTTGACCACATTGGCGCACTGATTATTTCGATTTTCATTTTGAAGGTCTCATGGGATATTCTTTCTCCTTCATTATCGGAACTCATTGACCGCGGGGCATCGATTAGAGAACAGGAGGCTATAAAAAAACTGGCATCCGGTGTTACCGGCGTAAAAGAGGTGCATGCAATTCGTACTCGTAAATTCAGTTCAAGCCTGCATGTTGACCTTCATATTCTAGTAGAACCTGAGATTTCAGTACGCTCCGGCCATGAGATTTCTGAACAAGTCAAGAAAGTCCTTATTGACCAGGGACCGGAAGTTTTGGATGTTATAGTCCACCTGGAACCATATAAGTAATTATTATTCCTCAGGTATTTTCCCCGGCTTCTCACCGTATCGCTTCAGGGTTTTCAGGTATAGATTCGGTGTAAGCTTAAAATTATATATGCACCCTTCACAACAGAAATATATTCGCATTCCTTTATAATCCACATAAGCAGTTGTGTCAATGGGTCCGCCCATAACAGGACAGAATGTTTGAGGCTTTAAAGGGGCTTTACCCCGGAGTACCTTCAGATGACTGAATCCATGTTTATGAGTAGTTCCGGCTGATAACATTGATTTATGAAGAGCTATGGAGGCCTCTTTGTCAATTACAATTTTCTCCCTTCTTTTCCTTTTTCTTTTTCTCTCTTTCTTAGTTTCACTCTTTTTATTACTTTGTTGTTCAGCACTTTCGAGGTTCCTGGTAGAATCTGAAGAAATCGCGGTATCAACGTTGCTGCTATCTGCAAATATTATAAAGCATGTTATTGGAATTAATACAAAAAACACTTTCCATTTGTTGATCATAACTACCTCAGAGTAAAAAAATAAAAATTAAGAAATAGTAATTTCCTCACTACCTGTTTAATAATATATATCGACTACGTAAATTCATAAATTTAAATTAAGAAGAAACATACTGGAAGGCAGCCCAAAACGCATACAAATGGACTACTATTGTTCAGATAGGGAATTGGAAATAAAACCTATTTCTTCAATTATCAGCCGTTATTACCTCAGATTCTCCGTTACTGAACGACCGAAAATCCTTGCTTCAATAGATTCAATACTGGGCGAACATGGTGTTTCTATTGCTTCGTTGGTACAAAAGGAAGCCAGTGCAAAAGAGTTTGTTCCAGTTGTTATTTTAACGCACGAAGCCCGGGAAGAGAACTTACAAAAAGCAATTTATGAAATCGAAAAGATGGATATCATAAAACATAAATTATAGAGATAAATACTATTATTATATATCTCATATTGATCATTCTATTTATAGTCTTATCTATGGTAACCTTTTCTTAACAACACGCTTTGCTGTTTTCATTTAAACAGCTACATTGAGGCGCCTTACCGGTCATCTTATATTCTAATTTATGAACAGTCCCACAGCCACTAATACCGGTGTCAAAACATTTATCGCTACATTCATACCCAGGGAAGGTACCAGTCGTTTAATGTCATTAGAGAATTTGATTGCGCCGATAAAAGAGGGTACTGCAAGAAACAGTGTTGCAAGGCCGATAAGGCTTAATGGCGGAAGAAGGCGAAAATAAACACCCGCTAATATTGTTACATAGGTGCATAAATGAAACAGTCCGTAAATATAGCTGCTTTTACGTTTCCCTATTAATATCGGAAAGTGTTTTCTTCCGGTACTTTTATCCGCCTCGACATCCGGGAATTGATTCAGGAGCAATAAATTGCTTACCAGGAAAAAAGGTACGAGCGATGCAATAAATGCAGAATAGGAATAGGAGCCGGTGCAGACATAATAGGTACCCATAACCATGAGCGGGCCAAATCCGATTCCCGGTGTAAGCAGGCACAGCACAGGTTGATAAACGAAATAGGCGGTATACGCATAGATTATTATCAAACCTGCCAGCCCGAGCGGCAAAATGCCCCATCCTCGAACAATAACAAAATAGACACCGATTAGCGCCGTTATTGCAAAAGATGTCCAGGAAGTGATTAGTGCGGTTGTGGCAGATTCCGGCTTTGCCTGTAAAGTACCGCTGCCGCCACTGAAAGGAGTTCGCTCTGTTTTTTCATCAAGTCCTGTCTTAAAATCGAAGTATTCATTAAATGAATTGACACTGATATGGGCGGAAATGCCGCCGATCAATGCAAGAATAAAATATAGAACATTTACATCACCTGTTGTCCATACTGCCGTCGCATATCCAAGAAGTACACATGCAGGCGTTAAAATCAGGAAAGGAATTCGCATTGGTCCCAATACAGTTTTCATATCACCCATAATAACCTCTTGTATTAAAAATGAATAAATAGAACAGTAATTACTCAGCCCCTAAAAATATGTTTCACCAGGTTGAATTAAATAGTACAAGGTTGGATTTTATTTCTTATCATTACTGTAAACAACACTCCCCGGAGGAACCGGATTGGTTATCCATGTATTACCACCAATAATGGAACCTTTTCCAATTCGAATTGCCCCTAGAATAGTTGCATTAGAGTAAATTATCACATCATCTTCTATATCGGGGTGCCGCTTTTCACCTCTCTTGGCCTTCCCCTTTTTATCGAATGGAGATGTTGCGCCAAGTGTTACTCCCTGGTAGAGCTTGACATTTTTTCCGATGGTTGTAGTTTCTCCTATGACAACACCTGTCCCATGGTCGATAAAAAAGTGCGGCCCGATTTGCGCACCGGGGTGTATATCAACCCCTGTTCGAGAGTGTGCTCTCTCCGTCATAATCCGGGGAATTATCGGCACCTCCAGTTTATAAGGCAAATGAGCTAAACGGTAGGTTGCAATTGCCTCAATACAGGGATAGCTTAACACAATCTCATAAAGAGATTGTGCAGCCGGATCCCCTTCATACGCTGCGCCAATGTCATCAAGAATTACATTCCGTATTCCAGGTAGTGATTCAATTATATTCTCGCAGATTTCCTGAGCTTTCTCTTCACAATCACGCTTTGTACAATCAACTTTATAGGTGCAATGATACTCTAAAATTTCCTTGACCAGCTTTTTTAATTTAAGACTGACATGCCGCAGGGTATCGCCGAGAAAAAAATTCAATTCATTCGCTGCAACCTTTTCTTTACTGTATGCACCGGGAAACAAAACTGCCAGCAACTCATCCAATACCTCATAAATGGCATTCCGCCCCGTAATATTAAGCCCCTCCTCAGTCTCCACATGAAAGCTGTTTATAATGTCTTTCTCAAGCTTATTAACTATTTTTGGTAATGAATTATTAATCCAACTGTTTAATTCCATCCTACCGATTCTCCTCTCCTACATAATCCTGCTTTAAAACGGAGTTGTCTCATATACATACTTTATCCACTGAGCATAAAACTCCATACACTGTCCACGCCAGCGGTTGACCGGTTTATTTATACCCAGATTTTTCGGGCGGACAACATCGAATCTTCCCATATTCCTATCTCTAATATATTCATCAACAAGCCTCTCCGTATTATATTCCGGATGACCAAGATAAATTAAAAACTTGCCATCCGTACTTTCGAAAATGATATATCCTGCATCCTCAGAATACGCAAGAAGGTTAATATTTCCCTTATCCCTCTCTTTTTCAAGTACTTTATCCTGAATTCCGGAATGGCTGCTGACCGGGCACCAGAACACATCGTCCATCTCACCGGTGATTCTATGATTAGGGTTAATGTTTTTTGTCTCAAATACACCGAACATCTTCTCCCTGTATGCTACTTTCTCCATTCCCATAAATTTTGCAAGGGCCAGCCCTCCCCAGCAGAGGCCAAGAGTTGAAGCAATGTTGCTTCTCGCGTGAGACATAATATCCTCAACCTCCTGCCAATAGTCAACATTTTCAAAAGGCATCTCCTCAACCGGTGCTCCTGTTAAAATAAGGCCGTCCAGATGCCTCTCTTTTACAGCCTCGTTAAAAGTAACATACAGCTTATCCAGATGCTCCTTTCGTGTGCTGTTGTATTTATGGGTTTTCAACCGTATCCAAACCGGTTTAATCTGAATAATAGATCTTCCCATAGGGAAAAGAAGCTCAAATTCATAGGTTTCTGCCTGCGGCATTATATTGAGTATTCCGATACGGAGTGCACGGATATCCTGGTGGAGCGCCTCTTCACGTGTAATGCACGATATTCTGCGCTCTTCAAGGGCTTTTTTGGCATGATAATCTTCAGGTAATACAATTGTCATTGTTTTTCCCTTGGCCTTTTTTCTCTTTTTATCCTATTGTGCTGATTGGTGTTAACCGTTCTGGCTATTAAACAGCTCTGTTGAAAGGTACCGCTCCCCA
>JAUXBV010000462.1 GCA_030619215.1 Fibrobacterota bacterium
CAACCGTACCGTCTGATGCAGTACCTGCTCAGCATGGTGTCCCAATAGCTGTTACAGCAACTCCTGATCTTGGTTATAAATTTGCTTTATGGTCGGTTGAGAGTGGAACAGCTACTATTGAGAGCCCCACATCAGCAAATACCAATGTAATCCTTGAGAGTGGAGATGCGGAGATCTTAGCGTCCTTTATAGAAGACGCGGGTGCTGTACCGTATAATCGTATGTTGTCAATTACCGGAACTCTTTATGATGATAATGGAGATCCTGTCGGGTATCCCGACCCTGTTGATATTGATGCAACTATCCGTCTTACGACAGAAGAAAATGGAGGTGACACTGTTTATATTGAGTCTTTTTACGAGGATAATGGGGAGGCCGTGACCGTTGATAATGGTCTTTTTGTTGCCAGGTTAGGATCGGGTACCAGTGTCACTGATTTACAATCAGTACTATCTGCTTACGAAAATCTCTTTGTTGAGATAACGGTAGAAGAACTGGAGTCACCTGATGTTCTTTTGCCGCGTACACCCCTGACAGCAGGTGCATTTACCTTAACAGGCCCTCCTGTAATAAGTGAATTAAATCTCAATACAATTCATGGAAGCGGAGACCCAAATGATGCGAGTATCCAGGGAAGAGTCGGAATGTATTATATCGATGATGAGACCGGAATGACATGGCTTCGAATAAATTCAAAATGGATACTGCTTGAATGATGAATTTTTATCGATAATTACATTGTTAATTTTAACATAACAAATTGCATTCAGTATTTGCTGGATGCAATTTTTTTTCTATCACATTAAAATGTTTCTTCCCATTTATATATATTAAATTTCCAATTAATCAGATAACTATATAAATAAAGGAGAGTTAAAATATGGAACCACTGGAATACTTAAAAGAACAAGAGAGTGACTCTTTAGAGCAGCTAAAAGAATTCTTACGAATACCCAGTGTCAGCGCTCAATCGAAGTATAAAGAGGATATGCAGAAATGTGCACAGTGGGTAGCTGATTATTTACAGGACATGGATATCAAATCAGAGGTTTGTGAGACCGGTGGTCACCCTCTTGTGTATGGAGAATATCGAACTTCCGATGATGCTCCTACAGTGCTAATATATGGCCACTATGACGTACAGCCGCCCGATCCGCTTGACCTTTGGAAGACGTCGCCATTTGATCCTATTGAGGAAGATGGTTATTTAATTGCGCGGGGGGCAACAGATGATAAAGGCCAGGTGTTTGCCCACATGAAGGGTGTAGAGGCATATTTAAAAACCACCGGTTCCATTCCGGTAAATGTTAAATTTTTAATAGAAGGGGAAGAGGAAGCAGTCTCGAATAATTTGGATAACTTTATAAAGAATAATAAGGAGAAACTGTCGGCTGATATAGTGGTTGTTTCGGACAGCGCGCAATATGGGATCGATATGCCGGCTATCAATTATGGGTTAAGGGGGATCGCATTTGTGGAAGTCAGGGTTGTCGGGCCGGACAGGGATTTACACTCCGGAAGTTACGGCGGTGCAATTGCCAATCCGGTAAATATACTGTGTAACCTTATTGGCCGGCTTCAGGATGAAAATGGTAGAATTACCATTGATGGTTTTTACGATAATGTGTACACATCCACTGAATGGGAGAAGGAGCAGTTTGCAAAGCTGCCTTTTGATGAATCGGAATACCTTGCGTCAACCGGATCGCACAGGCTGCATGGCGAGAAGGGATTTTCAACCCTTGAAAGGACTGCGACGCGCCCCACGTTGGATGTTAACGGCATCACCGGCGGGTATCAGGGAGAGGGTGCTAAAACAATTATCCCCTCGTGGGCTTCTGCAAAGATCACCATGCGGCTGGTTCCCGATATGACGCCTGAAGAGATATGTGATAAGGCTGAAGCCTATTTACAGAAGATATGTCCCGATTATGTTACGTTGGAGGTTACCAAATATGGCGGATGCAATCCGGTACAGGTGCCGACTGACAGCGCCTGGCTTGACGCGGCATCGTGCGCTGTTGAGTCGGTATTTAAGGTAAAACCGTTCTTTACAAAGGAAGGCGGCTCAATACCTATCGTTGAAACATTCAAAACAGTTTTAGGTTTGGATACTCTTCTCATCGGTTTTGGGCAGCACGATGATAATGCACATTCGCCTAATGAGCGGTTCCTGATTAAGGATTTTCACAGAGGGTGGCGGACATCGGTGGCACTGTTTCAGGAGTTGTCAAAGGTAAAGGGATAGAATAATTGTTTCGCTTATAACTTCGGTATTCGGTAACGGTTGGTAGACACATAAGTCGTCCTCGTCCATCGTCCTCGAAAAAAAAAGAAAAGACGAGGAGGAGGACGAGAACGAAGGACGAGGACGATTTTCTGCTGATCGTTTTACTAATTGCTAAAAGAATAAAAAAATGTATATCGCAAACACACTACTGCCAATTTTTCTGATAATATCGCTCGGCTTGACACTGCGTAAAACCGGGTTTGTCCCGGATACAATGTTTAAACACTCAAACCGTCTGGTATACTGGGTTGCCCTACCCTGCCTTCTTTTTATTAAAACCGCTCAAATTGCTATTCAGGGAGGTCCTGTTCTTCGTGTTGTCATTGTCCTTATTGGCGGTATGTTCGTTTGTATAGTACTGGGATATATTGTAAGTTGGATTTTAAAAGTACCGGGAGCTTTACTTGGTACTTTCATTCAGGGATCTTTTCGCGGTAACCTTGTGTATGTCGGCCTGCCGGTCATTTTCTTCTCTACTGCCACTCAGGAGGGAGTGGTTCCTCCTGAAATAGAGGCTTTGGCTATTTTGTCAATTGCTCCGATGGTGATCGTGTATAATATTATTTCTATACTGGTTTTGCTGCAGCCTCAGATGAGAGGGAAAACAGGAAAAACAGGGGAGCAGGTTCGAAATCTCATAGTAAGCCTCATTACCAACCCGCTTCTTATTGCTGTAATAATAGGCATTATATGTAACCTTTCAGGATTAACATTGCCGCTTTATTTAGAGCGGTTTTGTTCTACTGTCGGTCAATTAGCTCTGCCCCTGGCTCTTTTGGGCGTGGGAGCTTCACTCAGGTTGCAGGCTTTTACTAATGGATTGATTTATACTGTTGCAGCTTCTTTAATAAAGGTTGTTGCAGCACCGGTTACAGGATTTATTATCTGCCCGTTCCTTGGTTTAACTCCTGTTGAGATGAAAATCGCACTACTTTTTCTTGCATGCCCTACGGCGGTTGTCTCTTTTATCATGGCAGAGCAGTTAAAAGGGGATGGTGTATTAGCAAGCGGTATAATATTGCTCTCAACGTTACTCTCTTTCCTTTCTTTTATTATAGTTCTGCTTATAGTATAAAATCTTCAACTCATATGTAATTATTATTGATTAATTATTGTTTATTGTTATATTCAACCAAATAATATCCGAAGATTGTACCAGATAATCCTAACATAATACAGGACATGTCATTATAAGCCATTAATAATAAAAGGATTAGAAAAGTACCTATTTCTGAAAAAATAGCAGCGTTTCCCTTCTTTTTTTGGAAATATCCCTCTTTTATGGATATATTTCTATATAGAGGAACATGCAGAATATTCAACAAAACTCAATAAAAAATGATAGAGGGAGGGGCTATGCCTAAAAAATCATTTTTCCAACTATTATCTATTATTATTTCCATAACTATTTGTATCTCTTTTACTGCTGTTGGTCAGGCAAACATCCTGGATGAAAATGGTAAAGAGACAGGCCTGATC
>JAUXBV010000514.1 GCA_030619215.1 Fibrobacterota bacterium
GCATTCCGGCGGTAAAAAATGTTATTTGTTCTATATCCCTGATTTTCGAGGCGTTTATACTCGCGATAGGCACCCTCCTTCTTATCACATTTTTCGATAGTAGTCATACCTTCGACACCGACCAGGTCAGGGTGATTATCCAGGAATTCAACAGCCTTTACTATCCATTTATCGTCAGGAATACAATCGTCATCGATAAATGCACAAACAGTGCCCTTTGCAGAAACAATACCTTTATTCCTTTTGGCTGAGATGCTTTTATCCGGAACATAAATCCACACAACAGCCGGAAACATTTTGATGTATTTGTCAGGGTTATAATCAGCAACAATAATAATTTCCGTTGGTACCGATTCTCCTATTGCACCTTCGAAGGAAGAGACAAGCTCTTCTATAAATTCTTCGCGGTGGGATGATACAACCACCGATACTTTTGGTGTTACCGGTTCCTGCACAATATCTTCTCCAGGCGTGTTATTTGGCGGCTCCAGAGATTCCGCCTTGCTGTTTCAAGAGCATTCATACGAACCTTCCGGTTGGTACCCTGTGTCAACTTATTAAATATACTATCCGCATCATTCTCCATATCCGAGCCGGTAATTAAATATCCGTTTAAGCCGTCATCTATTATCTCTTTATTCGATGCTATCTTTGAGGCGAACACCAGTATTCCAAAAGACATTGCCTCAAGTATCGCAAGGGGGTGGCCGCCTTCATAGCGGGATGAGGAAATCATAAAAGGGCATCTGCCATACCACTCTTTCATATCTTCAAAGGTTACGGAAGAGATATTTTTGATACCTTCCATATTTACGTTGGTATGGTTTTGTAAAGTAGTATCGTCCGCACCTGTTCCAATACAGAAAAGGCGGGCATCTGAGAGTTGTTCTTTAATAAGAGAAAACACCCTGATTGTATGGCTTATATTTTTTTTCCAGGTCAAATTACCGACCGAGAGAAAGTTGGGCGGGTATTCATCCCGGTCTTTCCAATACCCGTCAGGCTGAGTATCTGTACCATTAGGGACGTAGATCAATTTATTTTTCACCTGTGGATGCCTGTCTCTTATATACCGTATTTCATTCACGGTACCACTCATACAGTACGTGCATATTCTCAACATAAGACCAAGAAGAGGAAACCGGAGAAGTGTTGATTTCCATGTGGTGGGTGTTGATACTACAACACGGGATAATTTTTTTTCAAGCCTATAGACCTTTTCTTCCCATCCGTGATTATGAAGTATAGTTCCGGTTTTTAGCCTTAACAGGCGAATGATAAGCGCACAAAAAACCCCGTCTGTTGATCGTGCAATAATCCAGTCCGGGCGGTTTCGTCCGCTCAGTAGAAAGCGTATGCTGAGTTTCAGGGCAAAAGTAAGATAGTTTTTACTGCCTGTTGCTTCCCGGGTAATTATTGTGACACTGTGCCCCCGGTGCTTTAGGCCGGCTCCCAGCTCATGCATTGAGCGGGCAACGCCGCCGTATGAACCTTCAGGTATGTCCGCTGCAAACCATATATTCATTGGTTAAGAGCTCCTGCCGGATTGGTGTGATTTTGATTGTTGCTGCCCGGTAATATATTCCAATCGGTTATAATTGTTTTAAACCTGTTTAAAAGTTTTGCAAAAGATACAAAGCCATCACCCGCTTCCGCGGTAAAGTGCACGGTAACACAAACAGGAGCTTTTGATTTTATAATTTCCTTAGTAATACGATAGTCTAATATATCTGCAGAGCGGCTATAAAAAGGGTGGCATGATGGGAAGAAAATTCCTCCGGTATCAAGGCATACAGGCCCAAAAATATAATTGGTAAAGCGGATACTTTCCGGCCCGCCGCAAATTATGGGGAATGTTCTGCTTAAGTAAACAACCTGTTCCCATGATATGGCATTAAAGGGAGGAATGAAAGCAACCGGTGTGTATTCATCGGAGGAATTGGCTTGTAGAACAGTTGAATTCAAATGGTCAAGCTCAGGAAAGCTCAACTGGAGGATTTCGCTTGGGTATGGCCCATATTTGCCGCTATGATTGAAGCCGTGAAGAGCGATAGCGCCACCGGCATTAACAATATTTTTGACAAGGTCAAAGTTTTCCTTTTTTATTAAATCCCGGCCGGTCACTGCTGCTAAAAATGGAGCGTTACTTTGCTTCATACAATCACAGAATTGATTGACCAGCTCATGGTTATCAAGAAATATGTCGTCGACCCTGATAAATAGACGAGTTGAGGAAGAGTTGTTTTTTGTCACGGTTTTTTTTATAACTTCACCAGCATTATAGACAGGAGCTTTTTTAATACGGAAGTAAATGGGTCTGAATATATTTGGCCTGAATTGCAAAATTGAGGGGGATACATTTTTATTAAACTTCCACAGTTGTTTCGTTTTTTCCCAGCCTTTATTAATATCTTGAAGTTCCGGTTTGTCGGAAGTAAAGCGGAATACATACACCGGTAGATATATCCATGCTGCGAGCTGCTCAAAGAGCGAGGAGATAAATAGAGAAACAGCCTGTATTGGATGAATTAGTATTTGCTTTATTGTACGGCGACGGATAGTACTTATACTGTGTTTGAGAAGTATCAAAATCAATTCTTCCCAGAATGTATCGGCATATCGAAAGGCATGGTACCTGTCCTTGTGTTTCGTATAAAAGTAATATTCTGCATCGAGCAACATCCGCATTCGTGAAAACGACTCCAAACAATAGGTAATCAGCCTGATATCCCGGGGCATATGGTTAACAATCAGCTCTTTATTAAAAACAATGTTTCCCCATTTTTTAACTCGAAGGGCAAGCTCCTGATCCTCGGCAAAAGGCCCAGCGAACTGTTCATCAAATCCGCCGCACTTTGTTAAAATTTCTCTGCGGTAAACAATATTACACGAGAGGAATAAACCTCCCCAAAGATTTTCCACTTCAATGTCCCACAGACTGTTTCCCAAGCTTTTTGTTACTCCTTCAATCCCTAACGTGTTTTCATATACGCTTGATACAGCACACTTAAGGCTGTTAAACCAGTTCTTGCCGACACACACATCATCGTCAAGGAAAGCAACCCACTTTCCCTTTGATGCTTTTATTCCAATATTACGGGCATGTGCAGGTCCCCTGTTTTGTTCCAGCCAATGATAGTGAAATCCATATTTTGTGCATAAAGACTTATTTGTACGTTTGTGTTTCAAATCAGAAAAATCGTCGATAACATGAATATCAACATCTGGGGAATCGCCAATGCCGTTGTGTAATGATTTTATAGCTTGTTTTAGCAATAAACTGCGGTTACGGGTTGGTATAACTACCGAAAGAAGCATAGTAATTTCATATATCCTGAAGATAATTCTTTCAAATTATTGCGTATAGTAATATCTGAGGGTATAATTTA
>JAUXBV010000577.1 GCA_030619215.1 Fibrobacterota bacterium
GAAGCAGTCAGTAAGGCAAAATTTGGCGATACAATCTGGGTTAAACCGGGAGTTTATAAAGAGCATATCAACCTGACATCGGGTATTACCCTGATCTCCTCGGAGTTATTTAAAGCAGTAATTGACGGAAGAGGAAGAGGTGATGTCGTTAAAATCTCCTACAACTCTTCCATTATCGGTTTTCAGATTAAAAATGGCAATGTTGGAGTTATTTCAAGAGGCCAGGGAACCTCTATCCTGAAATGCAAGATTTATAAAAACAGAATTTCCGGAATAATTTGTATGGGGAACCTTCCGATAATCGAAAATAACATAATAGTTTACAATGAAGGATCGGGAATTCAGGCAGTTGATATCATATCCGCTATAGCAACAATCAATCATAACACAATTGCCTATAATAGAAACAATGGTATTGTAATAAGCGGATCGTCAACCGTTACGATCGAAAATAATATTATCGCTTCAAACTCAGGGCAGGGAATAAAGACGGAACTCGAACTGGATAAAGTAAAAATAACACACAATGACATCTTTGCGAATCGCCAGTTCAAATTCAGCCTTCCGGAAAATAACTTTACCTTTGACCCTCTGTTCACCGCTCCAAAACGAAAGACAATGGACTTTACTCTCCGGCCGGACTCACCGGCTATAAAAAGGGGAAATGATAACAAAAACCTGGGAGCGCTGTTTAACAACTAAACAGGACGGTTATACTAAAGTACAAGGTGCCGATTTATCGGTACAAGGTACAAATTTATTTGTATAACATTGTGAAAAAGCAGAAAGGCTATTAACATATCCTTCTGCTTAACATACTGTTATTTTTTCCGCCGCAACATTTTTATAAACCACACTTGACTTACCCTATTTAATAGGGTATACTTATATTAGAACTATCAAAGGAAATAATATTGAAACGAGTATTTATTGAAACCAGGGAATTTTCTAAAAAATGGAAAAAACTTGGAATGACTGATGATGACCTTAAAAAATTGCAAGAACATCTTTTAAGTCATCCTGATGCTGGTCAAATAATGCGAGGCACCGGAGGTGTAAGAAAAGTTAGATGGGCACGAAATAAAGGAAAAAGCTGTGGAATTAGAACCTTATATGTTGATTTTACAAAAGAAGAACATATTTACTTCATTACTGTTTTTGGTAAAAGTAAAAAAGACAACTTGACCGATGAAGAAAAAAATATCATTAAAGAATTTGTGAAAAGTTTAAAATAAAGTGAGGGAACAACTATGAGTGAAACATTTAAAAGCATTATGCAAGGACTTAAAGATGTAAAAGCACATAGGGAAGGCAAACTAAATTTAAAGACATATACTATTGAAATTATGCCTATTCCACAATATAAGTCAAGAACGGTTAAATCAATAAGAAACAAACAAAAATTAACGCAATTATCATTCGCCTCAATTTTCGGTGTGTCAAAAAAAACAGTAGAAGCTTGGGAATCTGGCCGGAATTGTCCTAATGGTACTGCTCAAAGACTCTTATGGTTAATTAATCGAGATAATGATTTTTTAAAGAAGGAAAATATTGTAGTAGAACGGTAATAGCGATAATTTAGGGTTGATAAAAAAATGTCATAACCTGTCATTGCAGTTGGCGGTTTAGTTATATGAAAGCGTACCGCAACTGAACTCAGACGTTACATTCTTGCTTTTGCAGCTTCAGCTTCCTCTGAATCAGGACATTGAGTGATAAGTTTGTTCCAGACCATGTCACAGGACTTCTTCTTTTTCATCTTCTCATATATGAGGCCCAGTTTATATAATGCAACACAGACCTTTGATCCATTACTGAAATTTTTAATGTAATTTTTATATCCCTCAGCAGCATCCTTATATTTTTTTTGAACATAATTACATTCCGGTAACCAGTAATGTGACTCTTTTGCCTGTTGTGATTCAGGGAATTTATTGATAAGGTCCTTGAATCCACTCATGGCAACGCCATACCTGCCTGCGGTAAAATCACTAAGAGCTATCTTATAAAGGTTCTCAATCTCAGCATCCACTGCATACTGTGTAAGTGAATCCTCCCTTGCCTTCTCTTCCCACCGCTTCTTAATTTCAAGTGTCTTCCTATCAATTTGAGAGAGACGATCCTGGCTCTCTGAAATATTTCCCGCTAATGCAGCCAGCCGCCTGTCAAATTCTTCAAAGCGAACCTGCTGGTCAGCACGTATGAGTCGTAACATCTCACTTTGCTGTTTTTGCTCCTTTATAATCTCCTCCTGCAAAGCAGCCATTTCCGCTTTCAATGAATCAACATGTGATTGTACCTCCCGAAGCTCCTGTGTACGGAGTAACGTGATATTGGTGCAGCTGCTTTGTATCAGAAGTAAACCCATTGTAAAGCCGTATATTACTATTCGCTTCACGATGTACTTTCCTTTCAATTCTATATTAGTCTTAATTAGTCTTACATTCTTACTATTTACTTAATACTTTAAAATCAGCGCGTCTGTTTTTATAATGGCATGCGTCATCAATGCAGTTGTAGGTAACAGGGCGCTCTTTCCCCCA
>JAUXBV010000048.1 GCA_030619215.1 Fibrobacterota bacterium
CAGAGAATGAAACTGGAAACTGGAAAATTGAAACTTGAGAGGTTAGTACCTGAGAAATAATTTCCTGCGTTTTTTTACCCTGAAGGGCACACGTGGCAGAAAATTATTTCGTGAAGGTACTTATCCAGTTTATCTGGGTTAGGGGGCGTAAATGTTACTTTTTCAATTAATTCTATAGAAAGGGGATTGGAATGCCGGCTATTTTTAATGCGGATGAGGTGTACGAAATTGGAGTTGAGATTGAAAAGAATGGAAGAGAATTTTATCAAACTGCGGCTGAACAAGCGGAAAATCCTGAGATGAGTGAGTTCTATAATGATTTAGCGGACTGGGAGGAGAAACATGTCGAGCTCTTTGAAAAATTGAGATCAGAGTTGCCTGATAAAGCTGGAGAGGAAACTGTATTTGACCCTGATAACCAGAAACACCTTTATTTAAAGGCAGCGGCAGACAGCCATATTTTCAGGAAAAATTTAAATGTATCCGCTTTAATTAAAGGGTGTAAAAGTCCAAAAGAAGTACTGGATATTGCAATGCAATTTGAGAAGGATTCAATTGTGTATTATAATACAATGATCACTCTTGTCCCGGAGAGTCTGGGTAAAGAGAAAGTTGAGTGGTTGATTAACGAAGAGTTAAGCCATATATCTATTCTGCATGAGAAGTTGAAGTTGTTGGGATAGATAAAAACAAGGAAATGTATTATGGATATTGATCTGAAAAAAGAGCAGGAAGCGACTTTATCAAGACCCAGGATGAAATATGGATTAATGGCAAGCTTAATGTTCCGGTCAATGGATTTTATCTATGGTAAGAAGACGACTTATCCTAAAGTAAAGTTTTTAGAGATACTTGCGCGAATTCCTTATCAGGCGTGGGAGGTAAAACAGTACCAGCATATCATTACATGCTTTGGGAATGAAAAGAAGCGCCATAAGGCGGAGGAGATTATAAAATGGAGCAGGGAATCCCAGGATAATGAGTACTGGCATTTGCTGGTTGCTTCAGAAAAGATGAAAGAGGATAAGGTAAAGGACAGTTGGTTCTGGTATCACCTTATCCCACCGTTAGTAGCTTTCAAGTATACGATATTCTCGCGTTTTTTCGCTTTTCTTAGTATTAAGTCTGCCTGGAAACTCAATGCGGAGTTTGAGGACCATGCTGAACATACATTCATGCAGTTCGTCAAAGATAACCCCCGGTTAGAGGATCAAAAGGTAGAAAGCAGTGTTGTACAGGATGGACGGGGGAGTGACAACGGTAAATATGCTTCATGGGCTGATGTGTTCAGGCGTATGGGCCTGGATGAGCGTGAGCATATGAACGGGTCGCTGAGGTTGATTGGTAAAGAAAATAAAGTAGTAAAATATTCTTCTATTTAATTTTTTGGTGTGGACAGTAGCCTCCTGTGCGGAGCTAAGTGCATGTGTTCATAATTATGCTGACGTTTTTCATCGTCCCGTTCCGTTGCTCTTCCCAATCGTCCTCGTCCCTCCTCCTCGTTCTCGGATTTTCTTTTTTCGAGGACGACGGGCGAGCACGAGTACGAGGACGATAATACGTCATAGCACTTTAGTCCTTTAGGATTTTTGAACAAGACCACTAAGTTTCGCCCCGAATAAAAGGCTGTAACATACTGTCTGTTTTCACTATTCATTCAACCAGCCGGTATTAACAGCCTTTAATTCGTAACTCAACCGGATCTCCGCCTTACCCCCACTTATTCAAACCCTCATTCCAAATACAAAAGTGTATGGAAATAGTAATCCGGCATTTATTAATTATTTCAATTTTGCTAAAAACAAGTTTTAAGTAAAGTGGTAAGTCATATTTGTAACATAAATAATATCAACAAGTAACAGAGATATGCTATTTAAATGGCACAGTATTTGATGGTTTATATTATTCTAAAGATGAGACAAAGAATTAAGGAAAAATAAAAGGAAATAAAAATGAAAACAAGAGCATTTGTATTTGATGATGATGAATTAATTCGCTCGTTATTAAAATCAATTCTTGAAAATCGAGGTTATGAAGTATTTACTTTTAGCGAGCCGGGTGTTTGCCCATTATATCAAAAAGCTGAATGTGATTGTATCGATGGCCAGCAGTGTGCGGATATAATTCTTTCGGATATAAGAATGCCTAATATTTCCGGTATTGGTCTCATTGAAAAGCTGGATAAAAACGGATGTAAAGTAAAAAACAGGGCTCTCATATCCGGAAGCTGGACTCCTTCTGAGTTAAACCAGGCCAAAGACCTGAACTGCAAAATATTTAAGAAGCCTTTTAAAATGGAAGAGCTTGAAGACTGGCTTGATGATTGTGAAAAAACTATTGACCCAAATAGAGTTTTACATAACCGCTTTTTTTAATTGTAAAGGAGACTTGATAAATGAAAGCATTTATCAGCGATATACATGCTAACCTGGAAGCTTTATGCAGCGTATTTGACGATATTGAGAAGCATAATGTTGATGAAATTATTTGCCTCGGTGATATTGTCGGATACGGGGCCGATCCTGAGGAATGTGTCGATATGGTAATGAGTAAAGCAAGACTGACGTTAAAGGGAAATCACGATTATGCCCTGATCAATGGTCCTGCAGGGTTTAATTCACTTGCCGCGGATGTAATCCGTAAGACGTATGACCTGATGCTTCCTGAAGAATCTGAAAAAGAGGAAAACAAGGAGTGCTTTGAGCCCCAATATTACAAATGCAGGCATGATGAAAAGTATTCAAAATGTTTAATTATGCAGCACTCAGCGCTGTCACGCTGGGATTTCGAAGATAAAATTCCTGATACACATAAAGAGGGAGAATTGTTTTATGTACACGCTTCTCCCTTTGACCCGCTTAATGAATACGTATTCCCTGACAGGTCAATACACTGGTGGAACCCCAAAAGGATCGAAAAGATTTTTAAAGAAGTTGAAACTTTCCTTTTCTGCGGGCATACCCATATTCCCTGCCTGATTACGTCAGAACTGAAGTGTGTTTACCCGGATCAGTGTGATAATAAGCTTACGCTTGATATGGATGGCAAATATATTGTCAATACCGGCTCTGTGGGACAGCCGCGGGATCGTGATAACCGCGCCTGCTATCTGCTGTTTGACGAAGAGAAGAGAATAATTGAATGGCGTAGAGTAAGTTATGACATTGAGGAAGCAATGAAGCGAATTGAAGGGATGTGCGGAAAAGACAGTTGGTGCTCCCTCAGGCTGATGATGGGAAGATAGTTAAATAGTCAATGGTCAATTGCTAATTGTCAATTGTTAATAAATTGGAGAGGTTGATACACTCGAGCTTGAAGAAAATATTGATCCGGTTACTGAAGCGACATTGACAAGCGAGTTGACTATTAATGCAGTGAAGGCGATAAAGTATTTGTTGAATTTATTGTAAAATAATGAGCGCATCAATAAACAATTCGTACTCTTCATCTTCGTTAAGGTCGTGGACCAGAACTTTTTCAACCTCGCCTTCCCCTTTGATCTCAAGTATTTCCGATTCATAGAGGATTTTCACGTCGGATTGTTTTAATTGTGTTTTTAATTCAGGATTTGCAGCGACCTCTTTCGAAGCTGTCACAAAAATGACTCTCGGAGTAAGTTTCGTTAATTCTAATGCTGTTTCTATGGATTGTTCACCCTTATCGAGTACCATCACTCTTTTATCTTTGAAAAGTGACAGGTCTTCAACCTCGTTGAATACGCCCTTATTGAGAAACTCAACAAATCCGATGATCTCTTTTTTCCCTGCGTCGCTTTTTTCCTTTTCCCCTGCTAAAGGCTGCTGCTTCGCACGGTAATTTTTTATCGCATCCCTGAGAGCATCCGCCGCAAGGTTGGAGCAGTGCATCTTAACAGGGGGAAGTCCGTCCAGCTCGTCAGCAACGTCGCCGCGCGTGATCTTTTCGGCCTCTTCAATGGTTTTACCCTTTGCCAGCTCTGTTATCATGCTTGCAGTGGCAATTGCAGATCCGCAGCCGAAAGTTTTAAACTTTACATCCTTTATAACATCGTTTTTCACGTCAAGGTAGACCTCCATCAGGTCACCGCACACAGGGTTTCCGACCCGCCCCATTGCGACATTTTTACCCTCAAGCGTACCGCTGTTTCTCGGATTGCGGAAGTGGTCTAAAACTTTCTCTGAGTATTGTGTTGATTTCATAGTGTCACCTGCTTTCTATTCGTATAGTGGCGATAAATTTCTTAACCTGCCTACTACTTCAGGTAATGCATTTATTATGCTGTGAATCTCCTCTTCATCGGTGAACCTGCCGATTGTTACCTCCAGGGAGCCATGAGCCTCTTCATGCAAAAGGCCCAAAGCGATTAATGTATGTGACGGCTCAAGGGTCTTTGATGAACAGGCGGACCCGGTTGAAATAGAAACGCCTTTATCTTTCAGGGATAAAAGCAGCGACTCGCCTTCAATCCCTTCAAACCTGAAATGTACGTTGTTTGGTAATCTCTCCTTCGGGTGACCATTAAGGTATGCTTTCGGTATATCCTTTGAAATGTTTCCTGTTAAAATATCGCGGAATTCTTTAAACCTCTTTACTTCTTCTTCCATTCCGCCCTGCATTATCTCAACCGCCTTTTTCATCCCGACAATCCCAGGCATATTCTCACTCCCGGAACGCAAGCCTTTTTCCTGACCGCCACCGATGATAACGGGGCTTATCCTGATTCCTTTTCTTAAATATAAAACCCCAACTCCCTTTGGCCCGTAAATATCATTGGATGAAAGTGTCATTAAGTCAATATTATCCCTTTTTACATCCAGCGGTATTAATCCCTCTGCTGCAACTGCGTCGGTGTGGAATGCAATACCTTTTTCCCTGCATAGTTTACCTATTTCCGCTACCGGCTGTATCGTACCTATCTCATTATTTGCATACCCGATTGATATCAGGATCGTTTTTTCTGTTATGCGTCCGGCAATTTTCTTGATGTTTACTCTTCCGTACTGGTCAACCGGTACTTTGGAAACAAAGAATCCGTTTTTCTCAAGGTGTTTTGCAATGTTGTGAATTGATATATGCTCGATTTCTGAGATTATGATATGGTTACCTTTGTTCCTGTTACGCATCGCAAAGCCAATGATACCGAGATTATTTGATTCAGTTGCTCCGGAGGTAAAGATTATCTCATCTTTTTCAGCATTGATAAAGCCGGCAATTGTTTCATGAGCTTCTTCCAGAACAGCAGTAGCATCATCACCAACAGCATGCAGGGATGATGGATTCCCGGGTTTATCATGGAAGTAGGGGAGCATTGCTTCTATTACCCTGGGGTCAACTGGTTTTGATGACTGATAATCCAAATATGCATTCATAATAACCGTCTCTCCTGTTTATGCTAAAGCATAATATTGTGTAACAGCAGAAAGGCTATTAGCATATCCTTCTGCTTAACACACTATTAAAACCACATTGTAGCGCCGGCTTCCAGCGCAAGGTCATTTAACGTTCCTGCGCCGACAATTTTTAATCCGGGGATTAACTCCACATTTTCCCAACCAAACATTTGTTTAGATGCTTCGCATACATAAATCGGGATATCCATGTCCAATGTTTTTTTGATCATCTCATATACACTTGGTAAGCTTCCAAGCTTTATCTTCTCCGCTTCCCCGGGGAGCAAAACTTTTAACCCCTGCCCTAAATAATAGACCCTGGGCTTAATGTCCATTGACTTTGCTGTTTGAGCAAGCACAAGGGGTGAGTACTGCCTTTCCGGTACATCACTTGTTTGAACATACAATATTGAATTGTTATCTTTCATAGAGTCACACATATTTCCTCCTATTTAAGTTTTTTTATTAAAAATCTTAATACATCTTCACTCTTTTCGAATTTAACCATTTCGTGCCCTGTTCTTTTTACAAATCTATGTAAGTCCTCATCAGCAGCAGGGTCATCAGAGAGAACTTCAAGTATTTGGCCGACTTCAATTGAATCGATGTTTTCCCGTGCCTGAAACAGTGGTTCCGGACAATAGAGTCCAATACAATCAAGTCTCTTATCTATCCTTACTGAATTATCCATTTTTACCCTCCATTTTCTAATTACACGATATTAAAACGCAAAATAAGTGCCAATATTCAAATATGATGATTTATAAGATAAATAGTGATAATTCGGGATATTTGCAGTTATGAGAAATAATTCACAAAAATGGGAAATGACTTGTAGATATTTTTGTTTTAAATATACAATACTGTTTATAAATAAAAATGTACACTTTTAACTATATTTTTTAAATATAATTTTATGGCATAATATTTGATATTTTATATTACCGCAAAGAAATACAAAATAGAGGTGTCACAATTACTCTATTTACTTTTCTGCTCAATAATAAAGTAGGTTATAGTATGAAGAAATATGTAATAACAGGCAATGGCCCGGCCGGCATTAATGCCGCAAAGAAAATACGTTCTATAGATAAAGAAGGCAGCATCTCTGTATTTGCAGAAGAGGCATACCCTTTGTACTACAAACCACGGCTCCCTGAGGTTCTGTCAGGAGAGGTTACACTCGATGAAATTATAATTTACAAACCTGAATGGTATGAGTCTAATAACATTCAAGTCAAATATAGAACAACTGTTAATGGAATAGACATCTTGAATAAAACAATAGCCACTTCAGATAAACAAAACGTTCCGTATGATAAATTATTGCTTGCAAGTGGAGGATATGCATTCCTTCCTCCTGTTGAAGGCATTGATAAAAAAGGAGTATTTACCTTTCGATCTCCCGCAGATGTTGAAAATTTAATACAGAACGTTAAAAATAATAATGCGGCAACTATAGTTGGAGGCGGGCTTCTTGCACTTGAAGTTGGCTATAACCTTACAAAACTTGGTATTAAGGTAAATATTATCGAGATTATTGACCGTTTATTACCCAGGCAACTTGATCAGGAGGGGGCGGTAATTCTACAAAAGACGCTTGAGGATAAAGGCTTTGTTTTTTATCTTAAAGACCAATTGGAAAAAGTATGCGGTAATAATGGTGTTGAGAAGGTGATTTTGAAAAGCGGTAAAGAAATTAATACCGGGGCTCTTATTGTTTGTATAGGGATCCGGTCAAAAATCGATCTTGCAAAAAAAGCAGGCATTGAGATTGAAAAAGCGGTTGTAGTTGATAAATATATGAGAACCAGCACAGATGATATATGGGCAGCAGGAGATGTAGCTGAATATAATCGAATGGTATGGGGATTATGGGCAGTTGCGATGCGGCAGGGTAATGTGGCAGGCGCTAATATGGCAGGGGAGAACCTGATATACTACCCACAATCCAATACAATAACCTTAAAAGTCACAGGTATTGATTTGATTTCTTCCGGTATTATTGATGATGATAAATATGAAAAGATTGTATTCAAAAAAGATAAAATATACCGCAAAATTCTAATAGATAAAGGAAAAATTGTGGGATGCATTCTTTTAGGAGATATTACAAATGATAAAAAGATTCTTAAATGTATGAGTGATGGAGATAATATCGAAAATTATAAAAATGAAATTATTAATCCTAAAAATCGTTTGGACTGCGCCACACACAGCATTTTTCATAAGAACTGCATATTATTGTGATCAAAATCTGCCGTGCGTTTTATTATGATTCTACAGAAACAACATCAAACTAACTGCCATAACTATCATACCGGCAACAAGACCATAAATTGCTAAATGCGCTTCACCATATTCTCTTGCTGTTGGAAGAAGCTCATCGAGTGAGATGAAGACCATTATTCCCGCAACACCCGCAAAGAGTATTCCAAATACAACATCACTAAAGAATTTAAGCAGGAGAAGGTAACCGATAAAGGCACCGACCGGCTCTGCAATACCGGACATAAATGAGTACCAGAAAGCTTTTTTACGGCTGTTGGTAGCATAATAAATTGGTACTGAAACAGCGATACCTTCCGGAATATTGTGAATAGCTATTGCAATCGCTATTGAGATACCCAGGTTAGGGTCCTTAAGAGCAGCGGTAAATGTGGCAAGTCCTTCCGGAAAATTATGAATAGCAATAGCAAGCGCTGTAAATAGCCCCATTCTTAATAACTTTTTGTCATTATTTTGAGTTGATTCATGCATCTCTTCAACTCTACGCGCTTCATGGGGATTATGAAATGAGGGAACAAGCCTGTCAATAAGGCCGATTATAAATATGCCCCCAAAAAATGCGGCTGCCGTTGTCCAGGTTCCCTTTTTTACTCCCAGGACTTCAATCAAAGAATCTTTTGCTTTAAAAAAAATTTCCACGAATGAGACATAGAGCATTACGCCCGCTGAAAATCCCAGTGCTACAGAGAGAAATTTTGTATTTGTCCTTTTTGTAAGCAGTGCAAGGGCACTTCCAATACCGGTTGACAAACCTGCAAATAAAGTAAGGCCGAATGCAAAGAGAGTGGAATAGGTATCCATTTTTAACCCGGATTATTCATGATTTAACGGCTATAGTCCCGATGTTGTTTATCGGGGATTATACTGATTTTGACTAATGAATGTTGACTGTATTAATATATGTTAATCCGAAACAACTGTTTAACCTGTTTGTCTCATTGTTATTGACAGAAAACGCTGCAAATAATATGTTATATACACTATGCAACACAGTAACACTCTACCCATCATTCTCCATTTGCAGCATTCTGTTATTCCCGCAGAAAATTCCCTTCCGTATAGTCCTTTATACAGTTCCGAATATCACGTTATTTTAAATAACACTAAACAACAATCTATTAACATTAAGTTAAGCAGAAGGGCATGGATATGACCTTTCTGCTTCTACTTAATGTTATCCCGTAGCTTGCCGTGGGGATAATAGATGGTTACGCATGCCTTTATTAGAAAGTACATTGCATTCTTAAAGCCAAAAAATGCATTAAAAAAGTGAAGGATACCCCTGCGCAAAGCAGGGGTATCCTTATGAAATGCAGAGGTATCGGAGCGAAATACAGGGGTATCGGTGTGAAAGGCAGTAGACTACCATACGAAATGCAAGGGTGCCTCCGCGAAATGCAGTGGCGCCGGATTGAAATGCAGTGGAATACCCTGTGAAAGGCAGGGGTAGCAGGGTGAAATGCAGGGATAAACAAAATGAAAAAACATATTATGCACTATTTAGTGAGTATAATATGCTGATTCCGGTACAAAGATTGCACTATTTGGTGCATACTTTATTTTATTGAAAGGTGCAAGGCGGCAGAAAATAAGAAGATAAAGACAGCCCCCGTTAAAGACAAAGAAGTTTGGGCTAAGAAGATTGGATATAAATTAAAATGGCTATAAGTCAAGAAATCAATGTTGAAAATCTTTACCGTGTTTTTGGCCGTTACAACAATGTTGCGACATTTGTATTTAAAGTTGGAAGTACAGCATTTGAAGCCTATGGTCCTTACGTTACAGGTAGTATTCGATATAGACCAAGCGACAGATCAAAGCTACAAAAAGCACTTGAGGAAGGAATTCAATCTGGACTTCCACAAGGAATCAAACTTGGATATGTTTTTCCTGGTGATGACAGAAAAATATCTCTTCTTTTAAGAAAAGAAGGATTCAAATGTGATGACGTTGAGGAATGCCAATTCGTCTCTTGGAAAAGTGAGGATAAATTTGCAA
The DNA here is from genome assembly GCA_030619215.1 of Fibrobacterota bacterium. Classification (GTDB taxonomy): domain Bacteria; phylum Fibrobacterota; class Chitinivibrionia; order Chitinivibrionales; family JANQEN01; genus JAUXBV01. The sequence goes on from JAUXBV010000048.1 coordinate 9,657, forward strand.
AGAAAGAAGCACGAGAGTTGCCAAATGTAATTAAAATAAAGGTGGATACAAGCCAATTCTTGCCGGGAGCTGAGGATAACATTACGCTTCATAGGTATGAAAGTACATTGCATGCTGGTTGGGAGTTTATTGATGAGGAGAAGTTCGAATTTATTGGTATATATGCAGCACTATCCAGAGGTAGTTTTCCTAAAGAATACCTTGAAAAGCTAAATGTGAAGGAAGAAGATATTCGATTGGAAGACCGTGAATGGATGTACTTTTACGAAGCGAAAGCAAAACGGGCCGAATTATCGGATGAAGAAAATTTTCACCTCCAGACAATAAAAACAAATAGGATGCAAGAAAGGCTCCTTATCCTTGCAAGTGAAATTGAAGAATCTTTTGGAGACATTCGAAAATCAAAAATAGAACCTGACAAACTGAAGATAATTCTCAATGCCATATTTAATTTCAAAGATGAACGAGTCCTTTATATAGAGTGCCCAATATACTGGGATTTTGTTACATATGCACATGTATATTTACGGCACGTCAAAGAATCACAATTGGGAGGAAATTTCGAGAAGAAGTCAGTCTTTTTATACAAGCAAGAAGATATAAAGGACCTCATGCGTAGAGTGTTAGAAACCATTTCTACTGATATTAAAGAGCATTATTCGATATTTCCAAGAAAACGCTTCACAAGACATGGAGATGGCGCAGTTGAATTCAATGGTGATTACTACACTATCGACATAAGTGATAAGGGAAGAATTGAGAATTTTTTTTGTTCGGCATAGCTTTATTGCGGATATACCACAAATTTTTAGACTTAGGTAAACTTTAAACAGAGCCGTTATAAAGACAGAATCCTATGAAGCCTCCGCATGGGTATATGAAGTTAACGGGGGCTTAAAGACAGAGAGAAAAGGACAAAGACCGCCGCCATAGAGGAGATTTTAATAAGGTAGGTGGTTTACAAACAGCAAACAACAGCCGCAGTGATGTCATTAAAACGGCCACACTTGCGGCGCACGTTGAGCCTTTAGAAAAAGGTACCCCTCTAAAAAACAACCATTTTTGGACGAAATAATTCGGGAGGGGTTCCCAGGTATATATTAATTATGAGATTCTCAGGCACTTTAAAATTTATTTTTTAACTAAAAAAGACTTTTTCTACACTCTCGTTGGTGGCAATATACTCGGCTACATATGATTTAAAAATACACGATTTAAGAAATAAAATTTACTTAAATGATAATCTTTAATACAATAAAAATCCAAAAGAATTTAAAATTAAAAATCTGTGTTTGAGGAGAGAAAAATCTATGAAGTTACCGAAATGGCCAATTGATCCCAAGCAACCTTTTAGATCGGTTGTTATTTCTTATATTGATTTGGGAGTCCTTAAAGTAGTAATACGAGATGTCTTCCAAGAATTTATGAAAAAAAATATCCCCAAAGATCGAACAAAGGATTTATTACAGGAAATTTCAAACCAGCAGTACGAACAAAATGAAATGGAAACCAATACTGAAAGTCTTTTTTTTAAAAAAGACCAGCTTTCATTTGAGCACTATTGTAGTATGAAATTCCCCTTTGCCCATGAATGTATTATGAAAATGATACAGCAC
>JAUXBV010000320.1 GCA_030619215.1 Fibrobacterota bacterium
GGGCATCTATTGAGTTTTTCAACTCTTCTACATATTTAATTATTGAATCAAATTCAGCAGAAAAGAGGTCAAATCTAATTTCAAATAATACAGCTCCTTTTTCCTTACATCCCTTTAACGTCTCAACAGGTATAAAGTCATTAACAACGGCAACGATCCGGGGAACCTTGCCCAACTCAACATTTCCTATTTTTACATTTCCCATTTTTAATTACTCTCCTCTCTCAATCCCAGCATAACTCTTGCACGTTCATCAAGATACTCTACCAGCCCGTTGGGAATCCTTTTCATCATACCGGCTTCTTCCCATACATCCCGGCTTTCCATACATAAATATAATGTAGTAGCAGGGTAATATGTCTCAATAACTTCCTGCATTGCTTGATAAAACTCAACACGAATAGGGCGGAAATAGCGGTATTTCCTATCACTGCCCAAAACCATCTCCCCGCTAAATAAGGGCAGGTGCCTCTTATATTCTCTAAGTCTGTTTTTCAAAGCCGGCATCGTCCGAAACCCACCAAGGCTCCACCATGCAATATTTGCAGGATCCTGTATCGTTGTAAAAATACGCTCCACAACAGATCGATACTCATCCTTCCATTTAGGGTGCCAAATCATCGGATCAAAATGAAATGCAATCCAGAAGCCCATCTTTTCACATTGCTTAGCCGCTTCCAAACGCTCCTCCAGGGAAGCTGTCCCTTTTTCATGCCATTCAATTGCATGAGGTGTATTCATGGAAAAACCGATAACAACTTTCTCCGGCTTATCGATATTTTTCAATGGGCCAATTGTCGCGCTCTTTGTCTTAAACTCCACCAGGACATTCGAATATGGCTCCAATAATTCAGCAATTTTCTGTGATAATCCAAGTTTCTCTTCCAGGTATAAACTATCGCCAAACTCACCGGTACCGAAACGAATGACCCCTTTCCATTCTCCAATTCCCTGTTCCACTTCTTTTACAAGGTCATCAAAATTCTCATACAATACCTGATACTGGTGATCGTAATATTCCTGAAGGACGCAATAGCTGCAGTACATACCACAGCCTGTAAGCGGTGTCAATATCTGATAACCGCAGCAGAAATATCCTGCCCCTGTTCCGGGACAGGGTTTCCAGAATCGGCCGCTGTTAATTTTTGTAACCAGTTTATTGCGCTCTTCAACTATTTCATCAGGAATATCAGAAATACTATTGTATAGCATATATTATCCAATCTTTCGCACTCAAAAATAGTTCACGTGGAAAAATGTTTACAAAGACTTTTAATAAGACCAGCGTATGTTTGTGATTTAGATTCTCTGTCTGAATTATTTGCCCCCTGAAGGGGACTTCGCGTTTTTTGCGTAGATAATTCAGGCTTAGAGAATCTTATCCTAATGTAAAAACAAAAAGGTTAGAGGACTAAAGTCTCCTGCGTCGCTGCGCTTTGCTGGACTATAGCAGCTCTGCTGGATTAGAATAGTAAATAAAATACACTGTCATAATATATTTTTTAGCTGCATTTTTTATTTAATGAAAATATTATTATGAAGAATTGTATTAAAAAACCGGTGTTTCTTACTCTGTCCTGCCTCACGATTTTTGCAGCCTGTACTTATGCAGCACCCATCATAGAGGTGGATACTCAGCATGTAGATATGGGAAGTATCAGAGAGGGTAAGGTTAAGAGAGTAAGGCACGTATTTAAAATATTTAATAAGGGTGATGAGCCGCTGATCATCAGTAAAGTTAAGGCCGGGTGAGGATGCACCGTGGTCGAATATGATTCGGTCATTCCTCCTGGTCAGGCAGGAAAACTTACCCAGCAAATAAAACTCAATAAGGTAAGAAGCGGTACATTTACAAAAAGTGTCACAGTAACTTCAAATGCAAAAAATATCCAAAATCTGCGCTTAAGCATAACGGCAAAAATCTTAACCGATATTCACCTGTCCCACAGGTTTATACATTTAAAACCTGATACAAATGGTAAATTTGTCGGACATATTACAATGAGCACCGAAAAAAAAGATTTCAAAATAAAAGAAATAACGTTTGGACAAAAGAAAAAAAAGGATGCTCCGGAGTGGCAGCTTGCGGATGATATTTTACTTAATCATACAGTGACCTGTTCTGATTCTACTGACGGAGACGGCTATTTTACCTATTCACTGAACTTTTCATGCAACATTTCACCTCCACCGGAAATATTATCAGGTAGTTTTATTTTTAAAACAAACCACCCGAAAAGAGAGACTATTAAACTCAGAGGAATGATTAATCCCAAGAAAAACTAAGCTGATTGCTCACCCTTGTATTGTCAACCTTATCGACATTCACCAATCCAAAGGAGTAAACAATTAAATTTGACCATCTTTTCGGACCGGTTCCATCCCGCAGGCTGGGTATGTCTTTAGGGGTGGATATTGTACCGTTAAAAACATGTACTCTAGACTGCGTGTATTGCGAATGTGGAGCAACATCCAATCATACCCTTGAAAGAAGAGAATATGTTAGGACAGATGTAATTATTGACGAACTGGACAGGCTTCTGGAAAAAGCCTCTTCTATTGATATTGATGTCATTACTTTTGCCGGCGGAGGAGAGCCGACTCTCAATACAGCTTTGGATAAAATAATAAACCATTTGAAATCAACTTATCCGCAATATAAAATCGCCCTATTGACGAACAGCACATTATTTCACCTTAAAGAAGTCCGACAGGTTATCATGCCCCTTGATTATGTCCTTCCCTCTATTGACGCGGTTTCACAAGCAGTATTTGAAAAGATAAACAACCCGGTAACCGGGTTGAAGAACAGCACCGTTATCAAAGGTCTTGAAACATTTGCAAAAGAATACAGCGGAACACTTTGGGTTGAAGTTTTTATAGTCCCGGGTATAAATGACACTGAAAACGAATTAATTAAAATTAAAGAGGTACTGGAAGAGATAAATCCTACCCGAGTTCAGATAAACACCCTTGATAGACCTGGAACCTTTATGTGGGTTGAGCCTGCAACCGTTGAAAGACTGAATCAAATCGCAAATTTCTTTTTACCTTTACCTGTAGAAATTATTAGTAGAAAGTTTCAAAACCTTCACTTAAGTTCTGAAAATCCCAAAAATATTGAGAGCCTTTTTACCACATTAAAAAGACGCCCTCTGACAATAGAAGATCTGGCTGCGGCACTGAAAAAAAGTATTAATGAAACTCAAGTCCTTGTTAAAGGTCTTATGTTTAAAAAGATATTGTCTTCTGAAGATGTAGGGGGGAAAGTTTTCTATAAAGTCTTATAACGATTGTATCAGCGTTTTTTTAGTATTCGTTGCATAAACTTGTTATGTATGAATTGATTTACGAACAAGGATTAATAGCAATAATTCCACCATAATTCTGTTTATGGTTAAAATCTTCACTCCAGAGTACCTGTGCTTTTGCATGCTTTGCAGCTGCAAGAATCAGTGTATCCCAGTAAGATATCTTCCATCGTTCTTTTTGACGAATTCCTTCTCTGAGAAGTAACGCGTCGTGATTATAATATTATAGACACACTCCTTTTTTTAATGATTTTTCCTAAATATTCCGATATACTTATAGAGTATAGAACATTAATATTATTACAATTATGACAGAAGGCATTCTGAGTGCGTTTTCAAACATTTAATATCATTTTTATTATATTTATTATCATCAGCAAACTTTCTGCTGATGGTGACATAGATTTTACCGACCTGGATGGAGATTACAGCGGCCGGACTATTTTTAATTTCCTGACCATCCCGGTAAGTGCCAGCCAGCTCAGCCGCGGCCTGATTGCCTTGCCCAGCAGCATGGACGCAACGGACGTCCCATTTGCCGCTTCCGGTACTGCTTTTTTCCGCCAATATAAATTCGCCATTACCCACCTTGAATGGCTAATGGGGCTGAGAAAAGAGTATATCGGCGCGTGCTTCCCCCTTCTGGATCAGGGCACACTCGGTTTTTACTCACAGGTTTTCACCCTTGGTGTCTTTGATTATGCCCGTGATATTGACGAATATGTTTCAGATGTAAGGGCTGTTGAAGCAGCCATAGGAGCCTCATACGCACGCCAGCTCCTTTATAACAAATTGAGCCTGGGTGTAACTGCGTCATATATCGAAAGCCGCCTTGCAGGTGATGACGGGCGGGCATTCAACAGTGCCTTTGACGTAATGTATAAGCCTTTATTCTGGCTTTCCACGCACGGGTATGCACGTAACATTGGCAACAAGGTCAAATACAATGATACACCGGAGTTACAACCCTTTCAGGTCGGCTTATCACTATTGTTCTCACCGTTAGCAATAAAAGACACCTCTTCCGGATTTGATATTGCAGTAGCTCTTGGTACGCAGAAAACAATAGATGCTCCGCTTCAGATCGGCATCGGCGCAGACGTCCGATTAATTAAGCAATTGAGTATCCGAACCGGATATGAGTATAATTACGGACATGATTTTACCCTGGGTGGTTTAAGTGCCGGAATTGGATTCAATGTTAAACAATACGGTGTTGATGCAGGATGGAAATATCAATCCGAGGATTTTGGCTCTGTATGGGCGGTTACCGTTCGATACAATACCGGGGAGATGGTGCCTAAAACAGCCCTGGATTATTATAAAGTTGCCTTACGCAATTATAACAGAAGGCGATACAATGTAAGTATCTCTTATGCGAAAAAAGCTCTTACGCTTAATCCAAATATGTGGAGGGCTCACTCACTTATCGTAAAAGCCATTTCAGGGATACATCAGAAGAAAGGCGCCGAGATTTTACTGATATATACTGGAAATACCATGGGGCAATTTATACCTGCCGAAGTTAACAATATTTCAATGGGAGGGCTCTCACGCCAGGCTGCGGTGATCAATAAGTTGCGAAAAAACTACCCGCTAAGCTTTACCATTGACGCCGGCAATATGATCACCAGGATCACCTCCATAACAAAGGCCCAATTTGCTGATAAATACTATAAGCTTGTTGGTTATGATGCTGTGGGGCTTGGGATCGGCGAAACAGAATTCGGCTTCAAACGGTACTGTAAAGAGGTAAAAGAGTCTCCAATGGATTTTATCTGCACCAA
>JAUXBV010000261.1 GCA_030619215.1 Fibrobacterota bacterium
TAATAACCGATAGAAAAATTCCCTTTATAATGTCCTCAACCTTCTTTCCCTGGCTTATCCTTTCCAATACCTCTGTTGCAGAAAAAACCGTACAGAAACTGCCAAGCTCAACCATATCAGTTGATTTCTCAGCAAGACCGTTCATGTCTTTAAGAGGAATATCAAGGCGAAGCGACATCTCCTCAAGAAACGCACCGGTGCCTGCGGCACACTTGCGGTTCATCTTGAAGCTTGTACGCATTCCATTGCTGTCAAGCTTTATGATCTTGTTATCCTGGCCACCGATATCAATAACCGTCAATGCTCTGGGAAAATAGTGGTAACAGCCTTTCGAGTGACAACCGATCTCCGTTTTGACGCCGTCAATATGAGAGATTCTTTTCCTCCCGTAACCGGTTGAGATTATTCTGGAAATATCACTCTTTACAATATCAGCTTCCGCCAGGGCTTCCTTAAGGCACGCCTCAGCAGTAGCAGGAAAATCCGTACCGGACTTTGCAACTGCGTGACCAATAAGGTTTTTGTCCTCATTAATAACGGTGACTTTGGTTCTTGAAGCACCAACGTCAATGCCTGCAAATATTTTCTGTGATTTTTTCATTTGCAAATAGACATTTTAACAGGAAATTATTCTAATTTTCCAAGATATAACAACTTAGGATACATAAATAATATATAAGTCTATATATTTAAGCCTTGCATATCAAATATATCTTAAAGGCTGAAGAAAAGACAAGTGAAAAGATGCTAAAATCTAATAAATTATGGCAATTACGACCATAATTCCTAAGATTTGTCAGAAATAACAGGCTAAATTAGATAATTATCTTGCAATAAAAGACAATTAACCCTTAATTATTCTAGGCAACATCATCTGATGATGCGGGCAAATCGACTTTGGATTCTGGTATACCGATCCTGCAAATGCGACAAGGTATTTGCGCATCATATCCATTGGTATCACTTCGTCAACCATACCCGTTTTTGCACAGTAAGCCGGCCTTGAGAAATCATTGTAGTCTTTGGCAATCTTGTTCATTTTGTCTATTACCGGCTCGATAGGCCGCCCTCCATCTTTCTCTTTAACAAGCCTTCGGGAGTACATGGCAACAGCAGCAGTCTCGCCATGCATAACATAAATCTCTGTTGCGGCAGTCCCTAGTGAAAAGGCGTTATGGTCGTTTGCAGTTGGTCCGCCCATAATATAGTGCGCAGCTGCTGTTCCTTTTCTCAGTACGACAAGCATCATGGGAACGTCTGTGTGCTGGATTGAATAGATCAGGCTCTGGCCCAGGCCCAGAAGCTCTGCCTTTTCAGCAATATCGCCGACATCAATACCGCTCGTATCCTGAAACCAGGTAATAGGCACCCTGTCTCTTCCGCAAAGGGTAACAAATTCGTTCATTTTTATCAAACCTTCACGGTACAGCTTTCCCCCTATACCAGGGTAATCGGCATATTTGGGATAGTCCTTGCCAAGATACCCTTGTCGGTTGCCGATTATTCCCACTAAAAACCCATCTACTTTTACCAGCCCGGTATATACCTCCGGCCCATACCCGGGACGAAACTCCATATGCTCACTGTTGTCTACAACACGCGCAAGGAGCTCCTCAAAATCATATATCTTCTTCTGCTCAATGGGTAGTAAACGGTAAAGGTCTTCAATCGAAAATTTGGGCTCTTTCGGCTCTGCAACGCGATGGAATTTCGGATTATAGGAAGGTGTTTCCTTCATATACTCTTTTAATCCATCCAGAACATCCTTTTCTTCTTCGTATACATATCTAAAAAAGCCGGTTTCATCATAATGTATCTTTACGGAGCCCGGAGGGTTTGCTTTAAAATGGCGCGTAACTTCAATAACCTCCTCAGCAGTTTCATTGTCAAAATAGCCTTTCGGTGACATACCACTGACAATGCCTGCACCGCCAACAGCAATGTTGCAGTTCTTATGGGCAAAGAGAACCGTGGGGCTTATGCCCTGGTATCCGCCACCCGCAGGGTTAGTGCCGTAGATACCGGCCAGTACCGGTATACCGAGCTGGTTCAGCTCAGCATGCCTGTAAAAGGTTGTCCCTGAGCCGCGTCGGTTTGCATAAAATTTTTCCTGCTCATCCAGCTTTACTCCGCTGCAATTGACCAGCCATACAAGAGGCAAATGCAATCGTTTCGCTAAATCTGTTACTCTCAGGATGTTCTCGGACTGCCCGGGAATCCAGGCTCCGGCCAGGTACTTGTTGTCAAAGCCTATAACCACGGCCCACTTGCCTGAAATCCTTCCAATGCCGTCAATAACATTCGTTGTACCTGTTTCATTCTGTGCAGGGTTGTAAATCGTATGCAGAGGACACCACGTATCCGGGTCAAGAATGTACTCAAGCCTCTGCCAGACAGTCATCTGACCCCTTTTATTTATCTTCTCTGTTGGCAAGCCGACATTTTTTATCTTTTCAACATCCTCCTGAACCCCAGCTTCCACCTCTTTCATTTTCTTGACATTGTCTTCCGTCCTCTTGATCTGCCCCTCTTTTAATGCAGTGCCGAATTCTTTCATCTTTTCAAAATACGGTCTCATTTCTCACTCCTGATTAGTTTTTTCTCTTATTTACAAATAACATTTCAAATTGGGGTAATGTTTTTTGGGTATTCCAATACTCCATCCCTCCAGTACTCCAATCTGTATAATTATCTATTCGCCTTCCTTATACCAAGCTGATCTAATGCGACAATCCACTTACAAATATTAGCAGAACCTTCAACAATTTGATACGCAGGCGCATCGCGATAATACCTTGCTACCGAATACTCCGTGGAATATCCATATGCTCCAAGTATCTTCATTGCTACCTGAGATGCTTTAACTGCAACTTCTCCTGCAAGGTATTTAGCCATTGCCACTTCCAGTGTATTTCCTAGTTGACCCTGGTCTTTCTGCCATGCAGCCTTATACACCATTAAACGCGCAGCTTCTATCTCGCATACTAATTGCGCTATCAAATCCTGATTCATCTGGAACTCGCCAATAGGCTTACCAAATTGCTCTCTTTCACCGCAGTAAGTTGTTACTGCGTCAAGGCATGCCTGGGCTACACCAATACCTCCTGCTGCTGCTGAAAGACGTGTCTGATTTAATGAGCCAAAAACAATCTTTGTCCCGTCACCGGGTTTTCCAAGAATATTCTCCTTCGGCACCTTAGTTTCCTCGAGAATGATCTCACCTGTTGGACATGAGCGTGTTCCTATTTTGTCAAGATCATTGGTAGTAATACCATTATAGGTCTTTGGCTCAATCACAAATGCAGAGAGCTTTTTGCCTTTGCCTTCAACCTCGGTATAGGCGTAATAGATAAACACATCTGCTATGTTTGCATTTGATATCCATGTTTTGGTACCGTTGACAAGCCAATGATCCCCTTTGTCAACGGCAATAGATTTCATTGCCATTACATCCGACCCTGCATTAGGCTCGGTAATTGCAAAACAACCTAAATATTCTGCGTTAACTAACTTTGAAATGTATTTCTTTTTTAGAGCATCACTTCCATATTTGAAAATTGTATATGCGCAGCCCAGGCACTGCATATTGATCTGAACCCTCAAAGATGAAGACGCACGGGCAATCTCTTCGGTACAGATCATGGCAGCAAGCCAGCCCATGTTGTTACCACCGTATTCCTCCGGGATAACCGTACCGAAAAAACCGAGCTCAGCCATCGGTTTTAGTGCTTCTTCCAAAGGAAAGTAGTGATTTTCATCCCACTCATCCGCAAAGGGAGCGATCTTCTCAGATGCAAACTCACGAACCATGTCACGTAACATTTTCAGCTCTTCACTTAATTCAAAATCCATAATCCAATCTCCTTTTTTTCCAACGGGGAACTCAATTTCAGCTTATTGAACTAATTTTTCCTGAATTGTTATTTAAAAGAAATTTCCCCTGGATTTATCGATATATCTGTTAATTGTGCGTATTAAATAAATTAGCCGACAACATAAGCCAGAACATCACCTTCCGCTACCTGATCACCTTCCTTTATCAGTATCTCTGTAACTGTTCCGGTAACCGGCGAGGCAATATCCATCTCCATTTTCATGGCTTCGATAACAATCACCGCATCACCTTCATCTATCTTATCACCAACAGCGGCAACCAACTTGAATACTTTACCGGGCATCTCCGCTGTGACTTCATGCTTTTCTCCTGTTGGTTCTTCAACCGGTGCTTCTTCTTTTACTTCTTCCTTTACTTCCTCTTTTACCTCTTTTTTCTCGTCCTCTTTTTTCTCGTCCTCTTTTTCCTCCTCTTTCACCTCTTCCTTTACCTCCTCTTTAGTGGCAACTTCTGCAACTGCGGGCACTGCTTCTGTTTCGGTCTTACGAATACCAAGTTCCGCTTCACCCTTAAAAAACTTGATGCCCTTCTCTTTACAGGTGGCTACAATAAAAATATTCTCTTCCGTTTCACTAAGGCCTTCATCTTTAAGCATCTTTTTAGCAGCTTCCGTGCCTTTATTCGGGTCTGCATCATTTAATTCAAGTACGGTTTTTTTTGTAGGCTCCAGCTTAAGCTGTTCCGAGGCCAGCTTTACAACATCAGGATTTGGCTCAACAGGGGTTCTTCCGAAATAGCCGAGTACCATCTTGCCATATCCCTCAGCAATTTTCTTCCACGGCCCGAACATCACATTATTAAACGCCTGCTGGAAGTAGAACTGTGACACCGGTGTTACGGAAGTGCCGAAACCGCCCTTTTCAACAACTTCACGCATCGCCTTTATTATTTCTGTATATTTTTCCATAATATTATTATCTCTCAGCATCTGGGTGTTTGCGGTAAGCGCACCGCCAGGCATCGGGCTCCAGGGTATCAGAGGCTCCACCTGGACAGCTTCCGGCGGAATAAAATAGTCTTTCATACACTCTTTAAACACATCTTCCGCAACCCGCACTTTGTCAACATCAATGTCAAGATCAAATTCAGTACCTTTTAATGCATGCCACATTGTCAACACATCCGTCTGTGCAGTACCACCCGAGCATGGCGCAAGCGAAAGGTCGATTATATCTGCACCTGCATTCAGGGCAGCCATGTAGGCTGCAACGCCGATACCCGCTGTTTCGTGCGTGTGAAAATGGATAATCGTACCTTCAGGCACCATCTTCCGGGCCCGCTTTACCATCTCAAAAACTTTCGAGGGGACAGCAGTGCCGGATGCATCCTTAAAGCAGACCGAATCAAACGGCACACCCATATCCAGTATGCCTTTCAGTACGTTTTCATAATAATCCGCATCATGAGAACCGGTGCAACCGGGAGGCAGCTCCATTATCGTTATACACGGTTCATGTTTCAGTCCAGCCTCTACAATGCACTGTCCGCTGTATTTCAAATTGTTTATATCATTAAGAGCGTCAAAATTCCGAATTGTAGTTACGCCGTGTTTTTTGAACAACTGTGCATGCAGCTTGATTATATCACTCGGTTGCGAATCAAGACCCACGACGTTGACACCACGGGCAAGTGTCTGCAGATTTGCATCGGGGGCTGCTTTACGAAATGCATCCATCATGTCAAACGCATTTTCATTGCAATAGAAAAACAGCGACTGGAAACGGGCGCCACCACCCGATTCGAAATAATTAATACCAGCATCATAAGCAGCTTCTACCGCAGGAAGAAAGTCCCGCGTTAATACACGCGCACCATAAACAGATTGGAATCCATCACGAAAAGCAGTGCACATGAATTTTATCTTTTTCTTTGCCA
>JAUXBV010000509.1 GCA_030619215.1 Fibrobacterota bacterium
ATCCTTAATCTCTACGCTATCTCTTTTCGAGCCTGGCTTAAGCCTGACTGAAATTGCAGCTGTATCACCCAATAGCGGAATTCCTGTAAATTTCTATATCAAACTACAGGCTGAGGCGGTACCTCATCCATAGTTTCATCCTCGATGACACTTTCATCCCGGATCATATTCGATGGATTGTTACTATTTTTCCCTGCACTCTTTTTGCTATCCTCGTCCTTATCTTTTATACTGCCGCTGATAACATCCAGCAAAGAAAGCTGATCTCGCAGCATAGATTTAAACCGGACAAGAAAGCTGTCCCGTTGTGTCCTCAGAGACATAAGATCCGAATCAAGTTCATTTACTTTCTGCCTGCTGCGATCCTCATACTTATTTGCCCGTATCTGCGCGTCCTTTATTATAAGCTCCGCTTCCTTCTGCGCATTTAGTTTTGCTTCATCGGTCGCCCGTTGAGCAGTAATTAATGTCTCGTTAAGCGTCTTTTCTATCTTCTCATAGGTGTCAATCCGCTCCTGCAGGAGCTTAACATTCGTTGCCAGTTCATCATTCTGCTTTATGATCTGCTCAAACTCATTAGCAACCATCTCCAAAAAGCTGTTAACCTCGTCCCGGTCAAAACCCATGACGGTTTTCCGAAACGGCTGCTTTCTAATGTCTAAAGGAGTAATACGCATGATGGAGCTCCCTATCTGTAAATCAAACCCCGCTTTTTACTTCCCTTTTATGGGATAGTAATAGTGTGTTAAGCAGAAGAGCATGAAAATGATCTTTCTGCTTCTACACAATATTATCCTATACTTAGGATAAAGCATGGAAAAATACTAAATATAATTCATTAGAGTATATATAAATACATCTTAGAGTATTCTCTTTATAAACTCAATAATAACTATCACAATTAAAGGCGAAAAATCAAAACCAGAGCCCTTTGTGGGTAAAAACCGGCGTATTGGATCAAGTACCGGGTCAGTTATTTTATGAACATATTGTATAGCAGGATGATAAGTATCTGTTCTCACCCAAGACAAAATAACACGTACAAAAATAATTGCTTCGTAAAAAGTTAACAGGGTATATACTAATCTTGTTAAAACCATATTAATAATCCCGCCTTCCGAGAATATAGGTTCCTAACCGAATAATTGTTGCTCCCTCTTCAATGGCAATTTTGAAATCATCACTCATCCCCATAGAAAGCTCAAGAGGTAGATTTGTAAATTGCTTAGCTTGTTCACCGATTGAACGCAAAATGCGAAAGCATTGCCGAATATCTTTCTCTTCCCCACCCCAGAGACCTATGGTCATCAAACCGCGAAACTTAAGAAAAGAGTATTTGGATACTTTTTCACATAGTTCAACAGCCTCTTCAGGACTGCACCCTGATTTTGTCTCTTCACCTGAGGTATTAACCTGAACAAGAACATTCACCTTTTTGCCGGTTTTCTCACACTGCTGCCCAACCTTCTGTGCAAGTCTCTCACTGTCAATTGACTGTATCCAGTCAACCAACGGCACAACCTTTGCAACCTTATTGGTCTGAAGGTGGCCTACCATGTGAATCTTTTTATCACCGTGCAAGCCGGGTACCTTTTGAACGATCTCCTGAACCTTGTTCTCCCCGATGTCAGGATGGCCGGCATCAATAAGAGTCTGCAATACTTCCGCCGGATGGGTTTTCGTCACCACAACGACCTTAATTTCATCCTTGTTTCTACCGGCCTTTTCACAAGCCTGTGAGATTTCCTCATCAAGATTTTTAAACCTGTCCCTTAAATCGCTTAATTTATCCGACATTCTACCGAATCCAATTATTATTAACTTTTGTTAAAAGAAAGACAATTCACAAAATAAATATAAATCAGGCGGGTAACTATACGTGCCTGGAATGTTATTTATTAGAGGGAAAAACAGTGATGTTTATGCTTTTTAAGTTAAAACAAGGGCCTACTCACCAGAGTTAAAAATCCAAGATTATGACCTAAAATTACTAATTATTGTTTCAAGTTATGTATATTTATGTATATTAATTTTACAAACAGGGATTGAAATATTTGGTGAAATAATTAAAAAAGTATGAAGAGTATTGCATTAATTGTCATAACTGCATTCGGTATTTGCTTCGGTCAATCAGAACTGGGCCAGGCAATAGAACTGGTAAATTCTAACAGATATGAGGAAGCGGAAAATCTGGTCGATACTTATTTGCTGGACCACAACGATGACCACAGGGCCAATTTCATTAAGGCTTTAATACTTATCCATAAAAAACACTATAACAACGCTACTAAGTTTATAGAAAAAGCTATCGCATCAAAAAATGATAAGGCGGAATACTATCAATTGGCCGGTCAGCTTTATGAAAATCTTAAAAATACAAACTCAGCTATACAAGCCTGGGAGAAATGCCATGCCCATGCAAAAGACACAAAACTCTTTGTAGAAGCAAAAATTCACCTTAACTACCTTAAAAAGAAATAATATGCGATACCTGAAAATTACATTTCTCACTCTCTGTACCTTATTACACTGTGCAACTCAACAGGTACCGCTATTACAACCCGGGTATGATTACTCTAAAATTAAAACTATCACAGTACAGGATGTGAAAGATTTTCCTTATGCCAAGGGCTCGGGTGAAATTGTTTTTAACGCCCTTTCTGATCATCTTATGGAGCTGGGTATTGATATCGCAGAAATACAAAATCCTTCCAACATTCTTTTACTCTGTTCTATCTCTGATTTTAACGATAAAAGAACAAAATATATCCCCATAGAGATAATTGATAAAGGCAGCACCGCAACTGACAGGGCTTATGCCGAGAGCGACAATTCAGAGAAGACTACACCAGGTAGAAAAGACACCCATATAGGTGAAACTATAACACGTACAAAAGAGATCAAATACACCGATATCGCCGTAGGAATAAAATTACAGCTACTGGATGTAGGGAAAAATATGGTAGTCTGGTCCTCGGATTTCACCTATTCCGCCCTGAACCAGACAGAAGCCTTAAACAAATGTATCGATGGTGCACTCAGGCCTCTAAAGAAAATATTAAAGAAATAATCCCATAATTACTCTACCAGTCAAATGCCTTTCTAAAATATTAATCCGATTATCAACACTTACACTTGAACTCAAAACTCTTTAGTGATATAATTAAACAGGTTTACTTATTGAAATAAGTAATATGTACCATATCGTCAGTATAAGAAAATGCAGATAGAAACAACAAAAAGCGGCAATAAAAATAGAGTCATTCTTTCCGGTGAGCTGGTTGGTGTTGATTCTGTCAAATTATCCAAAACTTTGGAAGGATTCAAAGAAAGCGATTGTAATGAAATTGTAATTGACCTGAGTAAAGTAGAATATATGGACAGCAATTGTTTCGGAAGTTTGATTTACGCTCAGATCCTGTTAAATAAAAACAATAAAAAGATAGTCC
>JAUXBV010000010.1 GCA_030619215.1 Fibrobacterota bacterium
GGTATTAGGTTATATTTCTTTGCTGTTAAATATCAAAAACATAAATAAAAACATTTTTTTTGGAGGAAGTTATGAGTATGTTCTGTTTTCAATGTCAGGAAACAATGAAAAACACCGGCTGTACCGTAAATGGTATGTGCGGGAAAAAAGCTGATACCGCCAATCTTCAGGATCTTCTGATTTATACGCTTAAAGGTATCGCTGTCGTATCTGAAAAAGCCGGTACTGTTGAAAAGGGCACCGGCCTGTTTGTCGCCAAATCTCTCTTTACAACAATTACCAATGTAAATTTTGACAACGATAAAATAATTGAGCTTATTAAACAGGCTATACAAATCCGCGAAGGTATCAAGAATCAATATAACATCACAGGAGAACTTCACGATTCTGCCGTATGGTATTCGGATGATATAGATACGTTCTATAAAAAGGCTGAAACAATCGGAGTTTTGTCCCAGGAAAATGAAGATGTCCGCTCCCTGCAGGGGCTGCTCATTTACGGATTAAAAGGTATCGCGGCTTACGCGGAACATGCCGCCGTTCTCGGCCATGAAGATGAAAGTATTTACAAATTTATGATAGAAGCGCTTGCTTCCACAACAAAGGAGCTCAGTGTTGATGATATGGTTGCAATGGTAATGAAAGCCGGCGAAATGGGTGTTACTACAATGGCTCTTCTTGACAAAGCAAACACCTCCGCTTATGGCAATCCTGAAATAACAGAGGTCAATATCGGTGTCCGTGGTAATCCGGGCATTCTCATTTCAGGCCATGACCTGAAAGACATGGAAGAGCTGCTTGAACAAACAAAGGATACGGGAATTGATGTGTATACTCACGGTGAGATGCTGCCGGCAAATTATTATCCGGCATTTAAGAAATATGACCATTTCGCAGGTAATTACGGCAATGCCTGGTGGAAACAGAAGGAAGAGTTCGAGAAATTCAACGGCCCTGTTCTTCTGACGACAAACTGCCTGGTACCTCCCAAAGACTCCTATAAAGAGCGGGTTTTTACAACCGGCAACGTTGCTTTCCCGGATGTAAAACACATCCCCGACAGGGAGGACAATAAAACGAAAGATTTCTCAGAAATAATTGAACTGGCAAAAAAGTGTGGCGCCCCTGAAGAAATTGAAACCGGAACAATTGTCGGCGGATTTGCCCACAACCAGGTGCTTGCCCTTGCTGATAAAGTTGTTGAAGCCGTAAAATCCGGAGCGATCAAACGTTTCATAGTAATGGCAGGCTGCGACGGCCGTCATAAAGAGAGGAGCTATTTTACCGAGGTGGCGGAGCAGCTTCCGAAAGATACGGTTATTCTTACCGCGGGATGCGCGAAATACCGCTATAACAAACTGAAGCTCGGTGATATTGGAGGCATTCCGAGAGTTCTCGATGCAGGTCAGTGCAATGATTCCTATTCGCTCGTTGTAATAGCCCTTAAACTCAAGGAGGTATTCGGGTTGGAGGATATCAATGAGCTGCCGATTTCTTTTGACATTGCATGGTATGAGCAGAAAGCTGTGACAGTACTTCTCGCGCTGCTTCATCTCGGGGTTAAAGGTATCCGTCTAGGCCCTACGCTTCCGGCATTCCTTTCACCCAATGTGGTAAAGGTGCTGGTTGAGAAATTTGATATTAAACCGACCGGAGATGTTAAAGCGGACATTGAAGCTATGATGGCCGGGAAATAAGTAATACCCAATTGTAACAACTAATGGAGCTCCTATGGAAAAATTTGGCGAAAAAAATCCCGGCGTTGGATTCTCGGATTTAAATAAACAGGGAAAATGACATGAGTGTATTCGATAACAATGAAAATGTTGCACGCTATGAATCGTGGTTTAAGAAACACCATGCTGTTTTTCAATCCGAGACCGGTTTGCTGCGCAGCATGCTTCCCGCGGGTGTAGGTTTTGAGGTTGGAATCGGTACGGGACTTTTTGCACGGGAACTGGGCATCCGCATGGGAAACGACCCGTCAAAGGCAATGCTCCGTGTTGCGCAAAGCCGCAATCTTATAACCTACTGGTGCGAAGGAAACAACCTCCCTTTTCATGACGGCTATTTTGACTTTGTACTAATGGTAACGACCATCTGTTTTCTCAATGATGTTGCAGGTACGTTAAAAGAGTGTCTTCGGGTGATACGTCCCGGAGGGAGTATTGTGGTCGGATTTGTGGATAAGGAAAGTATTATTGGTAAGGCATACCTGGCTGTCAGAGCAAAATCCCTTTTTTATAAAGACGCTGAATTTTACAGTGCCAGGGAAGTACGGTCATTTCTGAAAGAAGCGGGTTTTATTGTAAAAAAAGTCCGACAGACACTATTCGGTGATCTGAGCGGAATTACTGAAGTACAACAGCATAGTAAAGGTTCCAAAGAAGGTGGTTTTGTCGCTGTACTGGCTGATCGCTAATTAATAAGGAGACTATTTGTTTTTATATAACGATTTGGCAACAGTCGGATATAGGGCATTCTGAAGAAAGGATACCATGAAATTAGAACATATTGCGCTATCAATTACTGTTCCTGAGGATATCAAACATTTTTATCAGGATATACTTGGGATGAGTAAAGTAAAGGACTTTGTTTTAAACAGGTCACTTGCAAATGATATTTTTGGTATTAATAAGGATACGGATGTTTTTCTTTTACAGAAAAAACAGGTGCTTCTTGAGATTTTTATTATTGACAGGTTACAAATAAAAAACTTTAATCATATCTGCCTGGCCGTTGATGACAGAAAAACAGTTTCAGAAAATGCGGTGAAAAACGGATATACCTGTATATATAAAAAGAAAGAGAATTCTGATTTGATTTTTATTAAAGATAAAAGCGGGAACATCTTTGAACTCAAAGACAAAAAGTTATAGAAATATCCACAATTAGATACTCGTTGCTTCTTATGGTTTCAGGAAGTAATTTTCTAAAACTATACAGGCTGTCACAATTTTTGTTTTACTTGTATAAATCCACTATAACTGATTTTTGTAATAATTATAAAATAATAACAGAGAAAGGATAAAGATTATGGTTATTGTAACAGACAATGCTAAAAATGAATTGGAAAAAATTGTTTCCGGTAAAAACATTCGCGTTTTTGATTTGATCGTTAATGGTTTTGGATGAGGCGGGCCAAATATCGGATTGGTCGAATCTGATAAAAATGATATCGAAGGATCTGTCAATTGCAATGGTTTTTATTTTCATATTGACAATAGATTAAAAGAAATACAGTCTCAATTGGGAAAAATAGTGATTGATTTTGTAGATGGTTTTTGGGGTAAAAAATTTTTAATTCAATTTGAAGGGATGTCTTCATGTTAAATGAAATAAATAGTTTTTAAGGAAAATGAAAATTCAATATTAAAAAGATACTATGCAAATGTCAAAAATAATTATTCTATTTATTTTTATTGTAGTTATTGCCTGGGGACAAAACAAGCAATACAAGCTCCGAAAAACAGTAAACAAATTTAAGGAATATCCGGTAAATACCTCAACATGTGATTCTGAAAGTATCTGTTATAAACCTATTGGTTATTTTAAAACACCCTATAACCAAAATACCGGGGCTCCGAGACATGGAAATCTTAGGCCCGACACCAAAGCTACAATAGAAATCCTAAGAAAGTATCGAGAGGCTCTGAGCATGGTGGAAAAATACGAATATATTATAGTACTGTACCACTTTAACCTCACCGAAAAATGGTCACCCTATGTCAACCACCTTGGTCAGCACAATTTTGGTGTTTTTTCAACTCGAACACCGAAACGTCCCAACCCAATTGGTTTTTCTATAGTTAGAGTAGACAGTATTCGGGGTTGTACACTTTATGTAAGAGGTGTTGATGCTTTTAATAACACACCGGTTCTGGATATCAAACCATATCTGCCCTCGGTTGATATAGTAAAGAGCCGTAAAAACAGGCAAGCAGAATATTTGTACAGGCATCATTACGGGAATCGCATTATTGATTCTACGATATATAAATAATGAGCTTCAAATAACTATTCCAATAGCTTATATTGAAGAGTTAAGCCGGAATAATTCTATAGCGTATAACAGTATGTTGAGCGGTAGGACATGGCAATGGCCTATCCGCTCTTACATAATGTTATACAAATAAATTTGTACCTTGTGCTTTAGTATAACATAATTTTATTATGAAAACAAACCAACCCGCATTTCAGGAAACGATTCTCGATTCTATTAATGACGGTGTATTCACTATTGACAAGGATTGGAAGATCACCTCTTTTAATAAATCGGCAGAAAAGATAACGGGTATATCGAAAAAGGAAGCTATGGGTAAAAGATGCCGCGATGTCTTTCGTGCCGATGTCTGTGAAAAAGACTGTGTGCTTGAAAGCACGTTGCAAACCGGCAAACCCTGTATTAATAAAACGGTTCACATTATAAACAGGAAAGGTAAGAAGATACCGATCAGTGTTTCCACCGCAATTTTAAAAACGTCTAGCGGTAAAATTGCCGGAGGTGTCGAAACTTTCCGTGACATGAGCGTCATCGAAGAATTAAAAAGGGAAATTCTCGGCAAGCATAGATTCGCTGATATCATTACAAAAGATCATACTATGCTGAAGATATTCGACGTTCTCCCGGGTATGGCAAAAAGCGACAGCACAATTCTCATTACGGGCGATAGCGGCACGGGCAAGGAGCTGCTGGCTCATGCCATTCACAGCCTCAGCAACAGGGCAGATGGCCCATTTATCTCTGTCAACTGCGGCGCGCTTCCCGACAGCCTCCTGGAATCCGAATTGTTCGGCTACAAAAAAGGTGCGTTTACCGATGCGAAACAGGATAAACCGGGCCGATTTCACCTGGCAAAAGGCGGCGCTATTTTTCTTGATGAAATTGGTGATATATCGAAAGCTATGCAGGTAAAACTACTTCGTGTACTTCAGGAAAAAAGGTTTGACCCGCTTGGAAGTGTTAAATCTGAAGAAGCTGACGTAAGAATTATTACGGCAACCAATCAGGAGCTGTCAAAGCTTGTTGAAGAAAAGAAGTTCAGAAAAGATCTTTATTACAGAATCAATGTATTAACCATTAAACTCCCACCACTTAAACAGCGCAAGAGGGATATCCCGCTTCTGATCGAACATTTTATTAACCACTTTAATAGTATTTACCAAAAAGAAGTTATCGGGCTTGATGATGAAGCGGTAAGCATTTTAATGAAGCATAGTTTCCCTGGAAATATCCGGGAGCTGCAAAATATAATAGAGCATGCACTAATAATGTGCTCTTCAAGGACTGTTACCAAAGAGCATTTACCTGAATATCTTATGGAATCAAACGGTAGTAATGATGTTGAAACTGCAATACCGGAAAATATACAGGATTTTGAAAAACAGAGGATTGTGGCTGCTCTTGAACAAAATCGTTACAGCAAGCAAAAGACCGCCGAGCAACTGGGGATGCATCCAACAACCTTATGGCGAAAAATGAAGAAATTTAACCTGGATTTCTCATGATTTATTTGATTTCCCTGATTTAACTATTGAATATGTAAAGCAACATCATCAATTTGAAAGAGTAAAACAATAAAACGATTAACTATTTAGTATGGAAACATATTAACGAATTTTTTGTGTCACATTTGATAAACTTAGATAATAAAGGAAAGCAATTATAATACAATAGATGAATGCTACAAAAAGTTTTAAGCCGGATAAAGTAATTACCATTTCGATCGCCCACTTTATTCACGATATATACTCCTCCTTTCTTGCGCCGCTTCTTCCTTTACTGATAGAAAAATTCAGTATCAGCCATACACTGGTAGGAGCTCTCTCCACGTTTCAGCAGTTGCCTGCACTCCTGAATCCACTGGTAGGGATTATCGCTGATAAAATCTGTATACGTATTTTTATTGCAATCACTCCTGCTGTAACATGTACCACAATGAGCCTTCTTGGGGTTGCCCCTCACTATACGATGCTTGCGATATTGCTCTTTGTTACAGGCATCAGCACCTCTTTTTTTCATGTGCCCGGTCCTGTCTTGATAAAACAGGTGGCGGGTAGTAGGGTTGGCAAGGGCATGAGTTACTACATGCTTGGTGGTGAAATAGCACGGACACTGGGCCCTCTGATCATTGTCGGAGCTGTTTCTTTATGGAGCCTTGAAGGGACGTTCAGGTTGATACCATTCGGCATTGCCGCTTCCCTGTTTATCTACTTAAAGCTGAGAGATACAGATGTATCTTCAAAATCAAAAACAGAAAATAAACAAAATGGTCCCGGTAAAACATTTATTGATTTGCTGCCGTTTTTTATTATTTTAGCGGGCCTTGCTTTTCTGAGAGGTTTTGCCAGAACCGCATTAACACTTTTTTTACCCTTGTACATGAAATCAGAGGGCGCAAGTTTTGCGTTCGGCGGAATCATGCTCTCAATACTTCAGTTTTCAGGTGCATTGGGCACACTTTTCTCAGGGACAATATCAGATAAAATAGGCAGGAAAAAAGCACTTGTTATTATATTCACTATCATTCCTATACTTATGTTTATATTTCTCAAGGCGCAGGGAGTTTTTACCATTATCGTTTTAATACTTACCGGTTTTTTCCTTTTTGCCGGTAGCCCGGTACTTTTAGCTCTGGTAAATGAGATCGATTCGGAGCATCCCTCTTTTGTAAACGGCATTTACATGTCTGTCAGTTTTACAACCATTTCGGTGACCAGTTTATTGATAGGATTTTTCATTGACAGGTATGGATTTGAAATCACCTACAAAATATCAGCAATCCTCACCTTCGCATCTATTCCACTTGTTATGATGCTTCCGGGAAAGAAAAAGAAGAAATATTGAATAGTAACACACTGCATAATTGCAATATATGATTGCGTCTTGATTGCAATATTGCAATACAGTTATTACCTTTTCCCAATATCCCCTCAAAATATAGCTGTCTATGCAAATATTTATTCTGGCATGGTTATTGATTTTTATTAATATGAAATTTCCATTTCTAAACTATCATTTCATTCAAAGGAGATGATTTATGATAATTGCTATTACCTCTGAAGGTGCTACAACCGATAGCAATGTGGATCCAAGGTTTGGGCGGGCAAAATTTTTTCTTGTTTATAATGATGAAAACGGCAAGTGGGAAAGTGTCGATAATAAACAGAATTTTCAAGCCGCCCAGGGCGCAGGCATCCAGGCTGCTACCACAATTGCAAATAAAAATTGCAATGTCTTAATAACCGGTCACTGCGGGCCGAAAGCATTCAGAACTCTTTCAGCCGCCGGTGTCGAGATTTGTTTGTGTGATTCCGGAACTGTTCAGGAAGCATTGGGAAAATATAAAAGAGGTGAATTGACAAAAACCGGTAATGCGGATGTCGAAGGACACTGGTAGGGGAATTTAAGATTTTAGATTTATGATTTTAGATTTAAGATTTTGGGTTGCACACTATTAATTACTTTTTAGTTTACTTATTAGAAAGGATGTGACATATGAAAATCGCTATACCTGTTGTAGAAGGAAAGCTGGCAATGCATTTTGGGCACTCTCAGAGTTTCTCACTTATTGAAATTGATGAAGCCACAAAGGCTGTTACAGGATCAACAAGCATTATTCCCCCTGCACATGAGCCGGGTGTCTTGCCAAAGTGGCTCCATGAACAGGGTGCTGTTGTTATTATAACCGGTGGAATGGGAATGCGCGCACAGCAGCTTTTTCAGGAATATGGTATTAAGGTAGTAGTGGGAGCTACTGTTGAAACCCCTGAAAAAGTAGCGGAATTGTGGATTAAGGGGCAGCTTGTAACAGGTGGTAATATCTGCGACCACTAGTAAATTTTTGCTTCGCAATTTAAGCGGAAAAAAATGATCTGTGTAAGGAAGTAAATAATGAAGGTAACAGTACTTTTTGATGAAGAATCTCTTACCCCTGATCTTAAAACCGGCTTTGGATTATCATTACTCATAAATGAAACCGTTATTTTTGATGCCGGTTCAGACGGTGATATTCTTATAAACAATATTCGGAATTTAAAAATTGACACAGAAAAAATTTGCGCTGTCGTTCTTTCTCATGATCACTGGGATCATACAGGCGGGTTGGATAGCTTATTGTCTATTCTGAAAAAACCGACAATTTATCTATGTCAGGGTTTCGGGCATAAGTATGATCATTGTAAACCAAAAATAAAACGGCTGTGTGTTACTAACAGTACGCCTGTAAAAATTACCGATGATATTTACACCACCGGAGAGATATATGGAACATACAAAAATATTCCCATATCAGAACAATCTCTTTTTATTGTGCGTCCTGATAGTACTGTTGCTTTAATATGCGGCTGTGCACATTACGGAATAGCTGAAAGCCTTGAATTGCTCCTAAAAAAGATTGGCGATTACCTGGGGCGGCACATCTCTGTTAATTGTTTAATAGGCGGGTTTCATTTACAGCATGAGTCAGATACCTATCTTCGGTATGTTTTGGAAAAGTTTCTTTACTTTGGAATAAAAAAGATTGTACCCCTCCATTGCTCAGGGAGCAATGCAAAGAGAATCTTTCATGACACGTTTTCAGTCGGATTTCATGATTTAAAAGTAGGAAGTACGCTCGAATTATGAAAATAGCTGTTTCAGAATACAAAGATAACGTTGCAACAGCATTCGATTTTGCGAATGAGGTAATCGTGTTTACTTGTGAAAAAAGGAAAGTAATAAACAGGCAGTCACATAAGATAGATGATCAATTTATTCCATTGCGTGGTATGAAACTTAAAAATCTTGGAATTGATACATTGATTTGCGGAGCAATATCAAACCCTTCTGCTTTTATGCTTCATCATCATAGTATAGAAGTTATAAGTGGAATAACAGGTAATGTTGAAACTGTCCTACAGGAATTTTTAAGCGGTAATATTAATTCACCACAGTATTGGTTGCCGGGATTTGCAGGAAAGGGATGCGCCCGAATGCAAAGCAGGAGACAAAGGAGGGGTTGTAAAAAAGGCAAAAAAAATTAAAAAGGAATAAAAATTTTATTTATAAAGAGAATTTTAACAAAGGAGAAACTATATGCCAAGAGGTAACGGAACCGGACCCACTGGACAAGGGCCGGGAACAGGAAAAGGAATGGGAGCCGGTTACGACCAACGGGGAGGTCGCATGGGAGGCCCCGCTGCTGCCGGCCCCGGAGGAAATTGTATTTGTCCGAAATGTAAATATACCGTTGTGCACCTGCCGGGACAGCCGTGTAATCAAAAAATGTGCCCCAGGTGCGGGATAGCAATGACAAGAGAATGACAACAAATCTGAAAGAAGGAGATCGGTATATGGTTTCAGAAACGAGTGACACAACATTATAATTTAGATTCTATGTCTGAATTATCTACTTTTTTTCGTAGATAAATCAGACCTAGAGAATCTTATCCAGCTCTGCTGGGTTAGTATAACGAATGTTTTATTGCAATTTCTTCATACTGACTTAAACGAGTTATCCTAAGTATAGGATAACATAATGTAAGAGCGGATAGGCCATTGCCATGTCATACCGCTCAACATACTGTTATATTATTTGATCATGAATTTATAAATTAACAGGTATAAATCAGGAGGGATTACCTAATGCCGATTTATGAATACAAGTGTCCGGACTGCGGCGCCGATTTTGAGGAAATCGTATCTGTAAATGCACAGAAAAACCCGCCGTGCCCGTCATGCCGTTCAGAAAAAACGGAAAAGAAGATGTCGGCTTTCTGCAGTATTGGCAATGCAGGGAAAGGCGGAACATCATGTGGTAGTTCGGTTTCTGCGTGACCCACATGAAAATATGGGGCCGGTCTGGCCCCTATGTAAGGATGGTTGAAAAGAAAGATAATACGGACAATATACTATGGTAATAAATATTTGGTAACTTTTAATACAGGAGGAAACATGCAGGCTCCGGAAGCATTAGGTAGAGAAGCGCAACGAAAAATGCAGGATCAGGAGATTGACAATTCACTGGCAAGAATTCAACATAAACTCCTCATAATGAGCGGAAAGGGTGGCGTCGGTAAAAGTTGTATTTCAGTGAGCTTTGCCGTGGGGCTATCGAAACTGGGGTATAAGGTTGGCCTGATGGATGTAGATTTGCATGGGCCAAGCATACCGCAGATGCTAGGACTCCCGAATATACATGAGCTGGATAAGGCACAAGCGCTTAAAAAACCACAGGGGACGATTTCCTTCGCAAATAACAAGATTGTTCCGGCTCGTTATTCAAAAAATCTGTCGGTTGTTTCAATTGAGTGCATATTAGAAAACATTGATTCAGCGGTTATTTGGAGAGGGCCCTTAAAAATTACCGCGATTCGCCAGTTTATTGCAGATGTACAATGGGACGACCTTGATTATCTTATAATAGACTCTCCGCCAGGCACCGGAGATGAGCCGTTAACGGTAGCACAGACGATAAAGGATGCCAAAGCAGTAATTATTACGACGCCTCAAGCTGTTTCCCTGAGAGATGTGCGGAAGTCAATCAACTTCTGCAAGGATGTGAACATGCAGGTTGTGGGATTAATTGAAAATATGAGCGGATTTGTGTGCCCCGGGTGCGGCAAACGAATCGACCTCTTCAAAACGGGTGGCGGGGAAAAGACAGCCCGGGAGATGAACATCCCTTTCCTGGGAAAGATTCCGATTATCCCTGAGGTAGTTGAAGCGTGTGATATTGGAGTCCCTGCGATTGACATGTCAAACACCATGGGGGAGGCGTTCGACCATATTCTGGAGGCAATAACAGGGAAAAAACATGATAATAAATATGAAAAAGATGCAGTAAAAGAAGCTTAATAAAAAAAGTACTACCTCTTTGGATAAAGTGGTTATCAGGGAAGAAAAATGGACAAGGATCTCGAGAAACTGGCTGCCGAATTACAGAAGGCCATAGATGAAGACGCAAAAAATACCTATTCAAAGGAAGTATTGGAATATTCTTCACATCCGATAAATTTAGGAAGGATGAACGATCCGGATGGCTCTGCATCTATCAAAGGGCTTTGCGGGGATACCATGGAAATATATCTGGTTATAACAAATGAGATAATCACGGATGCCCGTTTTTACACGGACGGGTGTGGCGTTACCTTAGCATGCGGCTCAGTTGCGACAAAATCAGTAAAAGGTAAAAGTATTGATGATGTATTACGTATTTCTCCCGCTGACATTATCGATGAATTAAAGGAGCTGCCCGAAGAAAATTTACACTGCGCTATCCTTTCGGTGAATACTCTTCATAAAGCATTGGCAGATTATTTGTTAAGAAAGCAAATGTATTGAAAATAAACACGGTTAATTTGACCATAAATGAATAGAGGTGATCAGTATGCCAAACAGAGACGGGACAGGCCCTTGTGGAATGGGGCCGGCTTCAGGCAGAGGTGGTGGAAGGTGGAGCAGGTTCAACCTTTTTGTCAGGCCCGGCGGGAGAAGGATAACTGCGCTCGCGGCCATTGTACCTTTGGCCGGAGCTCTAATCAAGGATATAACTAATCCGAATGGAATAGTAAGGTATGTAATGAAAAAATTATTAGGCCAAAGGAAAACTCCGGATAGAAATAAAGCAATTAACGCGAGCTATACGGTCATCAGTGAAGAGGGCGCAGATCAGGAAAAGGGAAGACCCGAACAAAAATAATATACGATGGATATTGAAAGGCATTTTTTCCTTATGGGCAAAGATATTATTTGCAGGCCAATCGGAATAATTCACAGCGAACACAGAAACCCGGGCAAAACCCCGATTCAACCTGTTTTTGCGGATGGGTGCACCGGGCGGGCGGAAATTTTTCATAACTACGAAAAAGGGCTGCAGGATATTGAAGGATTTTCCCATATACTGATTCTTTATTACTTTCATAAAGCAACTACTCAAAAGTTATTGGTTAAGCCCTTTTTGGAAAATGTTGAGCACGGTGTATTCGCGACATGTGCGCCCGGCCGCCCTAATCATATCGGTGTAAGTGTTCTACGATTAGTAAAAAGGGAAGATAACATGCTGTTTTTGGATAATATTGACATTTTGGATGGAACCCCCATCCTTGATATAAAGCCCCATGTTTCACGCTTTAACAAAAGGGAAAGTGTTCGAAGCGGCTGGCAGGAAAAAATAGATGATCAGACTGCCTATAAACTCGGTAGAAGAATGTAGATAGCAGAAAGAGGCATTTTAATGCAATTAGCAATAGCAAGCGGTAAGGGGGGCACGGGAAAGACAACGGTTGCCCTGAATCTTGCCTATATAGCATCTCAACAGGGGAAAGCTGTGCAATATCTTGATTGTGATGTAGAGGAGCCGAATGGGCACCTTTTTCTCAACCCGGAAATTGAAGAGACGCGAAGTGTCGGAATGCCGGTGCCGGAAGTTGATGAATCAAAGTGCACGGGATGCGGACTGTGCAGAGAGATATGCCAGTATAATGCAATTACCTGCTTTAATAAAATGGTGCTTGTTTTCCCCGAGCTGTGTCATGGCTGCGGCGGGTGTACCCTTGTGTGCCCTGAAAATGCGATTACCGAAAAAAGCAGGAGCGTCGGTATAGTTGAGAAAGGAAAATCAGGGAACATACAATTCGTGCATGGGAAGCTTCGCATCGGTGAAGCGATGAGCCCGCCCCTTATCCGGGAGGTAAAAAAGGAGGTCAATCCGGATATAATAAACATCATTGACGTTCCTCCGGGCACATCATGTCCTGTAATTACCGCTATTCAGGGATCCGATTCTGTATTACTGGTAACTGAGCCTACACCTTTTGGTTTAAACGACCTTGAGCTGGCAGTTGACATGGTAAAAGAACTCGGTTTGTTATACGGAGTTGTCGTTAACCGGCATGAAAAT
Organism: Fibrobacterota bacterium; assembly: GCA_030619215.1. Taxonomy (GTDB): domain Bacteria; phylum Fibrobacterota; class Chitinivibrionia; order Chitinivibrionales; family JANQEN01; genus JAUXBV01. The sequence continues at coordinate 12,882 of JAUXBV010000010.1, forward strand.
AATAATGAGAGCGCAAGAGAGTTTTGTAAAAAGAATAATATCTCAATCCTTGCAGAGATACCTGATGATCGTCGTGTGGCAGAAGCGTACTCAATAGGCAAGCTTGCTGCTGAGACTATTCCGGGATATGACAAATATTTCTATGATCTCTGGAAAAAGATAAGGATTATATAGTATGAAAGAAATTGTCGTCATCAGCGGAAAAGGCGGTACCGGCAAAACAAGCGTTATGGCTTCATTTGCAGCATTGGCAGAGAGACCTGTACTTGCCGATTGTGACGTTGATGCTGCAGACCTTCACCTGGTTATGTCACCTGATGTTAAGGAGGAGCACGAATTCAGCGGCGGGAAAAATGCGGAAATAATACCGGATAAGTGTAGTGGCTGTGGGAAATGCTTTGAGCTCTGCCGCTATAATGCAATAAGTGAGACCACGACGTGGGACATCTTCCCCAAAACAATCTATACGGTTGATCCTGTTTATTGTGAAGGTTGCGGCATTTGTGCCTGGTTCTGCCCGGAAAAAGCTATAGAATTTAAAGAAACAGTCAATGGAAAATGGTTTTCATCTGATACGCGTTTCGGCCCTATGATTCATGCGAAGCTCGGTATAGCAGAGGAAAACTCTGGAAAATTAGTTACCATTGTGAAAAATGAGGCAAAGAAAATTGCACAGGAGAACGGGCACCCATACATGATTGTAGACGGTTCGCCGGGTATCGGATGCCCTGTCATTGCATCCCTTTCCGGCGCTAATCTTGTGGTTATTGTTACCGAACCCACCCTGTCGGGCGAACATGACCTTGAGCGGGTGGGTGAGCTTGCCAAACACTTCAACATTCCTGCGGTCATCTGTGTCAACAAATATGATCTTAATTCCCAGATTACAGACAGGATAAAGGAGAAAAGTGTTTCGTGCGGCTTTCATTTTGCGGGTAAGGTGAGATATGATAAAGTTGTCACTGAGGCACAGATTAATAAGACCACAATTGTTGAGTTTTCCGACTCTCCCGTATCGGAAGATATAAATATTCTCTGGCGGAATATACTATCCGTTTTATCAACTTAAAACTATATCTATGAAACTTTCTTTTGCTTGTTACCCGTGCCTGTTAAAACAGGTTATTGATACAACAGAGTTGCTTGATTTTAATGACAGGCAGATAAAAAGCGTTGTAGATAATACCCTGCAATACCTGTTGGATTGCAAGCAGGATATAATGCCATTACATATTGTTGCATGGCTTTATACCTTTATCCATCAAACATTTTATAACAGCAAAGATACCTTTGATCCATACAAACATTTAAAACACGACACAAATGTTGTTGCCCTTAAATACTTCACTAAAGTGGAGGGTATTGTAAAAAATTCTCCATCACCCCTGGAAACGGCCCTCTCTTTTGCTGCTATGGGTAATATCATTGATTTTGGCGCAAAACAACGGGATAGTATTGATATTGCTCATGAAATTGATAATGTTGACAACCTGAATTTCAGTATTTACCATTACGATGCGTTATTTAAAAAGCTTAACAAGGCGGAATCGCTGCTGTATATCGGCGACAATGCCGGCGAAATTGTTTTTGACAAGGTACTCATACGGGAAATTAAAAAAGAATTTCCCGGACTGGATATTGTCTTTGCAGTACGGGGCAGGCCAATAATCAATGATGCAACAATTGAAGACGCGCGCTTTGTCGGCCTGGACAAGGAGGTTACCATTGTCTCAAGCGGCAGTATCTATCCCGGAACAATACTTGATGAGACGAATGAGAAATTTAAGGAATTGTTTAAATCAGCGGATGTTATAATCGCAAAAGGCCAGGGGAACTTCGAATCGTTAAGCGATGTTAAAATTGAAAAACTGTTTTTTATATTTCGCATCAAGTGTACCCGCGTAGCTGATATTGTCGGCGTGAAAAATGACGACCTTATTCTATTCCGGAACGTTGGGTAACCAGCATGAACAATCTATTTTATAGTTAATAATACATTATACTACAAAACTAAATAAAGCTTATGAAGCGATATGTCCGGGTTCCATAATAGGTGTTTTCGTCATGCTGTACAAATTCGATAACAGGCAACCTTCTGTTGGTAAAGATACTTATATAAGCCGTTCGGCTGAGGTTATTGGTGATGTCGCCATTGGAGACAACTGCTATGTAGGCCACGGTGTTATTTTGCGGGGGGATTACGGCAGGATTGAAATAGAGGAGGGAACAGCGCTGGAAGAAGGCGTCATTGTTCATGCACCTCCGGATGATACCAGCCACATCGGAAAAAAGGTAACCGTTGGTCACGGTGCGATAGTACACGGGAAACACATCGGTGATATGGCGGTGATTGGTATGGGGGCGGTGCTCAGCCTATGGTCCGAAATCGGGGAGTGGTCAATTATTGCAGAAGGCAGTGTGGTAAAAATGAGACAGGGAATACCGTCAAATGTTGTAGCCGCGGGTAATCCGGCTAAAGTTATCCGAAAAGTAAATGCCCGGGATAAGAAATTCTGGTTGTATGGTAAACGGCTCTATATTGATCTGGCAAAAAAATACCTGGACACAGGTATGGAGCCGATTGATCAATGCTGATTTCTTATTCACTTCAATATTTTATATGTATATTTCAACTTAATATTGCCCTGCTGCTCCATTCCAGATTATAACACGGGTTTTCGGACAGACACTAATTACTTTTCTTATGCCTTACAATATCTCCATCAATCATATAGATAATATCTTCTGATATATTAACAGCATGATCGGCAATACGCTCAAGATGGCGTGAAATAGATAAATATTGCAGCATAAATTCAACGCTTTGGGGATTTTTTATTACTTCATCCTTGAAAATATCAAACATTTGGCGATTCAAATCATCAATTTCGTCATCGGATTTTATTACATCATTAGCTTTTTCCGTATTAAATTCAACAAGTGCGTCAAGGCTGTTTTTTAGCATTTTCATTGATTTCTCGTACATATTTGTAAAATTAAAATCAGGAACCGGATTATTCATGGATATAACATGAATACTTCTTTTTGCCATGTTCTCTGCAAGGTCTCCGATTCTTTCAAGATCGTAATTGATTTTCAACACAGAAACAATAAAACGCAAATCAATGGCAACGGGTTGATATAGCGCGAATATTTTAAGGCAATCCTCTTCGACTTCAATCTCCATATTGTTAATATCAACGTCCCTTTCCTTCACCCGTTCAGCCTGTTCTATATCTTTATCCGTTAATGATTTTATTGCGAAATTCATATTTTCTTCTACCATCGCACATAACTCAAAGAGTTTTTTTTTCAGTTTTTCCAAATCATTCTGCAAATGTTTCGGCATTACAACTCTCCTTATCCGAATCGTCCCGTAATATATTCTTCCGTTTTCTTTTCGTCCGGTTTGGTAAATATTTTTTTTGTTTTTCCTGTTTCAATAAGAGCACCCTCGTAAAA
>JAUXBV010000007.1 GCA_030619215.1 Fibrobacterota bacterium
TGTGTTAAATTAAATCTAAAATCTAAAATCTGGTATCTTAAATCTTAAATCTTAAATCTAAAATCTAAAATCCTCCCCCTCCCTCCAACACCCTACTTTTCATATAGGCATACCTCTCCCCCGTCGGCGGTACCTGGGTGAAAACGGTAGCCTACTAGATGGGTGAAAGGCATTAGCTTTCTTCAGTTGGTTGCTTAATAGTAATAAACCGTAACTCGTTGATTAATTATACATTAGCCGAGTTTGTTTTTCAACAGATATTAACGTTTAGCGCACGCCGCAGCGATATTTTGTTTCCAGAGAGTAATTCGGGGTTATAAGTGGAATATTTATATAATAATGAAGAGATCATTAATAATATTTATAGTGCTTTTACAAGAGATGCATCTACATTCACAGCAGCCATACCAAGGATATCCACGGAAAGGATAAGCTTATGGGTGGAGAGCATCCTCTGAATGGTTCCCCGAATACCTCTCATTGGGCCCGATACCACCTCGACAAGTTCGCCGGGTTTGAGGTTTGATGCGTCAAACGGCTCAAGGGGAATACCCAACTCAAGCGTGTGGTATACCAGCTCAAGTTGCTTCTTGAAATGAGTCTGGTTTCTCACTTCAACAAGTCGTACAATACGATTGGTGGAAAAAATGCTGCGTTCCGTCCCTTTGGGTGCGCAGAAGCTGATATAGCCGGGAAAAAGGCAAATGATTGATTTGCGCGGTTTATTGTTGTCACGCCTGCGGGTTACTTTGGTATACATGGGCAGGTAATACTCGATATGACGATTGACAAAGTCAAAAGCAAGCGCCTTTTCCTGGCGCGGTTTTACCTTTGCAACCCACCATGGCGCCTCTGCATCATGTATGGGGCGGCCCGGGAAACGGGGTGGTGGGTTTTTTGAGAGGGGTATCATTAACGGGCCCCGTACTTTTCACGATACACATCGATCTTCTGTTTTATGTCGTCATTGAGGAGTATCGTTCCGTCAATTTGCCTGTTGTGAAGGTATGAGACAATTTCGTCAAGGGTGACGATAGCGCCGGTTGTCATGCCGAATTCTTCATGCAGCTCCTGCAGCGCGCCTTTATCACCGGCTCCTTTTTCCATGCGGTCAACTGAAATGATGAGGCCGGCAAGTTTTATCTTTGCTGCTTTGCGAAGCAGGGGAACTGTCTCGCGTATTGACGTTCCGGCAGTGGTGACGTCTTCGATTATAATAACCCTGTCATTATCGGTCAGTTTATGGCCGATGAGGCCGCCGCCTTCGCCATGGTCCTTTACCTCTTTTCTGTTGAAGCAGAATGATATGTCCCTGTTCAGTTTATGAGAGAGCGCAATGGAGGTCGTAACAACAAGGGGGATGCCTTTATAAGCGGGCCCGAAAAGTACATTTGCGTCGTCTTTTATGGTAGAGCATATTGCCTCCGCATAAAATTCCCCGAGTTTTTTTATCTGCCCGCCCGTTTTGTAGTTGCCGGTATTTATAAAGTAAGGGGTTTTCCTGCCGCTTTTAGTTATAAAATCCCCGAAGGTAAGAACGTCCGATCTTACCATAAACTCTATGAATTGTTTTTTATATTCTTCCATATAATTCACCTTTTTGCAATGTGCTGTTTTATAATGTTTTTTTCTCTTCGGCTACCGTGTTCCGAATGACGGCTCTTACCAGCCTGGGATGATAAGGGCAATATAAATCATTTCAATATTATAAATCTAAAATCAACAATCTAAAATCAAGCTCCCCATCAATGCAACGTTCCTGCTGTCTGCCAGCTTCTATCTTTACATGTGCAAATCCGTTGTGTACGTGTCATCAATGTTATATCTTCAATCCATCATAAGCGAAATCCATCCATGAGTCAAGATGCCCGGCGTCTGTCTTATAATGGATGTTATGGCACATATTAGTAAAATAACATTTTTTCGGTTTCAGTTCACGCGCAATTTCAATACTTTCAGGAAGTATAATATGGGTTACATGAGTCCGCTCTTCTCTCAAACAGTCAAGTATCAGGCAGTCAAGGTTTCCAAGAAGCTTTTTATGGACGCCAATAATCTCTTTTATGTCGGGAATATATGCCACATCCCCAATACGATACCCATAGCAGCCGCTGAGCGGCCCGTGCTTGACAGGTATGGGAGTCACGGTTTTTCCAAAAAGGGTGAAAGGCTCTTTAATATTATTTAGTGACAGTTGTGGAATACCGCCCCCTTCGAAGGTGCCGGGGTCAAAAATATAGCTAAAAAACTGCCTTATGCCCGACGTTGACTCTTCTGATCCGTAAATCGGCAGGGGTTCGTCGCGTTCATAGGTATAGGATCGAATATCGGGAATACCCATCACGTGATCCGCATGAATGTGGGTAATCAGGACAGCGTCGATCTTGGGTATTCGCTCCCTCAGGGCCTGGTGATGAAAGTCAGGTGAAACGTCAATGAGTACATGCTTTTCATTATACTCAATAAGGATTGAGGCCCTGGTGCGGCGGTGCTTCGGGTCGGTAAAAGATTCTTTACACACATTCTTTTTGCATAGAGAGAAGCCTTTTCTCATGCAGTAAAGAGGCGGCACGCCGTGAGATGTTCCTGTTCCAAGAAAGGTTATTTTCATACTAGTCGCCATATCTTCTCGTATTTCGTGAAGCGTATCTCGTTACTCGTTATTCATATTTTATCCTAAATTAAGCAGTTTAAGGTTCAGAGGTTCAAGGGTTATAAGGTTAAAAGCTTGAAGAGATAAGATGCTAAAAGCTTTCCAACCTGGAACCCAGAACTGCGTTTTTAGGTTTATATGGTATGATAATAATATAGTGATTCAAATTTTCAAATCTCATGTCCTCTGTAGCTTTAGCAAAAGAGGGGAAATCTAAAATCTGCAATCTACAATTCAACATTCCAACAATCCATTACTCCACTACTCCATTCTTTTCCCTCTCTGCGGTGAATTAATACGTTCATATTCATATTCCACCACGTCAATAATCCACTGGGGGTTTTTATAGCTTTGATACCTCCGGTTGTTGATAAACAGTGTCGGGCTGATTTTTGCACCGTTTGATAAAGCTTCCTCCTGAATATTTTTCAGTTCTGCAATAAGCTTTTCATCATAAAGATATTTCTCAAACAACGCGGTGTTCAGGCCAAGCTTTTTAGCCTTTTTAATAAGGAATTTTTCATCGAGCCGTTTTTTAACATTTTCAAGGCTTAAGAAAAATTCCCAGAACTTCCCCATTTTGGCAGCGGCCATGAAAGCCCTGTCCCCAATGTGCACGGTTGACGGTTTTAACCGGAGCATGGCCATTCCTTTGACCGGCCCTTCGGTTACCGCCATGTGCAGCGGGATACATACCTTTTTACACAGGTTGCACGATGCACTGATATAGGCTGTTATAACAATGGGTGCGGCGGCGTCCCCTGCAGGTGGTATATATGACGAGGCAATGGAGAAGGTGTCTGGCCCGAAAAAAGAAATATACCTTTTGTCGAGTTGAAGGGTAATTGCATCGTAGTTATCTTCACGCATGATAAGCCAGCAGGTAAAGTTATAGAACCTTGGTGCAATGGAACACGCAGGTTTATTTATTATGCATTTCTCAATGGTGCTGTTACAGCATTTTACAATGCGGTAATTGGTAATAACGGAATCGAGGAGTAACAGCCGGCTGTCCGTTGTGACACTGTCGGAGTAGTTAATAAATGAATAGGTTGTTGTCGTTGTCAGTATGAGTAATATTGCACTGTATTTAAATACGTTCATAGAGTAAAATGGTATTGCTTTATCATGTAAACAACATTTAAATGTATCACAGGGTGCGTTTTGATATTTTCCTATTTCAAAATCTCGCGTCCTCTGAAACTTTAGTGAAAGAGGGAAAATCTACAATCTGAAATCTAAAATAAATGACGCCCTCGGAAATGCCGCTTCTGCGGTCAACGGCTAATAACAGGCTTGCTGGTTACGATCCCGGTCCTCCGGGAGTGCCTTTCTGTTTTGTTATGGTTGTGTCAATATAGCTTTCCGCTTGAATCCAGTTTCTTCCAAAGTTATTATACTCGGGATCGTCGGGAAGTGCGTCGAGAACAATAGATGCTTTTATTGATGTAGAAAAGTTAGGCCATTCCTGCTCATTGCTGCCTGTCTGGAAAGCAACATTATCAATGATGCTTGAATCCTTTGCAAGGCGCAGAGTGATCCAATTGCCGCTGGTTGAGGATAGGTCAAAGGCCGACTTGGTTAAGTGTGTAGTATCAAACCATGGTACAGTATCAATAATTTCTACAGTGTCGCGTCTCCCAATAACATAAAAATCTTTTGGGGGCACAGTTATCTTAAAAAATCGAAATGTTCCATTATCTTTTTGTAAAATAATAGTGTCGTTGAAAGCGACGGTTTTAGGATTGTACAGTTCAACATATTCAGAATCATTGGTATTATACATTATCTCTGTTATTATTAACCCGCCATTTTCATCGCCTATTGAATCGGTTGTGTCCATTATGCCGGTAATAATAGTTACACCGGGCATGTGAATGGTGACCTGGATAGAAATTTTACCGACACTGATAAAGGATGCTTCAATAGCGGTGTTTGAATTGGTAAAGGTGAAATTTTCCATTTTCCATGATGCAACGGTGTCTTCAGCAACGCTATAGCCTACAATTGATATGGTGCCTGTTGTGCCGAAGGGGATTTTGTCAAGGCACATATTGAGCTTGGGTTCCCTTTCAGCCTTTTCCTGCCAGGTAGTATTTACGGTCACAAAAGAGAGCTCAACGGAATCAACTATGGTTGGAATATCTGTCAGGACAGCATAGATCGATCCTTTTATTGGAAAGAGCTCCAGTAAAACCTGTGTTGTTTTTGCAGGTTCAATATCTATTATTTCACTGTCTATTCCATGAATAGTATCGCCCTCATCGTCTATTGTCCATGCTTCCACTAGCCTGTTATCTCCCGCGGGAAGATTTTCGATAGTAAAGGAGTAAAACGATTGGCCGCTTATAAGATCAAGGGTGTCGTGTATCGTGTCCATATCAACGGCGCTTATTTGTACAACGAGTTTGCTCCAGGCGGTTTCCCGGGTGTTGATATTTGATTGAGACTTGTTAGCCCAGACAAGAATAGTTAATGATCCATCGCCGGTACTATTTGAGTCGGAAGGAATTTTTCCGCAGAAAAAGCAGGATAGAGCGATACTCAGAATGAAAATAAAATAGATGGGGTGCTTCATAATTTTTTGTCCTTTTTAAATAGGGGGTAGACGAAATGAGTAATATAGCAATTTTGCATAGAAAAGAGAGAGGATTAAATGAAAAAAGGTAGAATTATTATATAAATTATTTATGAAAATAAAAAAAAGAGCTCCTTTAAATTTCGCGGAGCTCTTTTCTATGAATAATTGTTAGTGAGGACTATCTGCCTTCAAGCCATGAATCCGAGTGCATGTAGCCGCCGTCAGGATATTCCCAGGAAATTTTTCCATAACGGAAACTTACCTCTTCCATGTGTACATAGCGTTCATATTCCTTGGCTTTCACATTGTACATGATGGGTTTTACCGAGCATACCTTTACCTGCTCCAGATCATGTTTGAAGTACATTATCTCAGCACCTTCGTCGTCTATTTTATACCACTCCAGCCTCAGATTTTCATAGGTCAATCCTTCACAGACAGCCTTGTAAAGCAGGGGTGAAGACTGGTCGAAGGCCTTCATGATCCTGAAGGCTTCGTGTTTACGGGTACCGGTAAGCGTTCCGGTATCCGGGTCTGTCGGTATACGAACTTCGTGGTTGAATTCAAGGACCTCGATACTGTCCTCTCTTCCGGCGACAGTGCAACCGCCTTTAATTTCTCCATCGTTAATCCACATATATGCGGGAATAGGCATACACAACTCCTTTTATTATTGGTGAAAAATTAGTTTACAGTATAAAATTTAAATTCTGTTCGGAAAAAAGTCTGTGATCTACGTCACATTTAATAACTTTTTTTATTTTTTTTTATTTTCCTTTCGGCATCTGTGAAACCAAAGAAAGATTGATATCAATACCTTCAATCTGAAAATGCGGTGTTACTGCAAGCGATACTGAAAAGAAACCCGGGTTATCTTCGATTTCATTAACCGTTACGGCGGCTGCTTTCAAAGGGTGGGTCGCGATTAAATCCGGGCCGGGATCCGGCATTTCAGTAACAAGCCCGTTAATCCACTTATTCAGCTCTTCCTCTAAAACAGTCCTGCTTTTCGTCGAGCCGATATTCTCGCGCTGTATCACTTTGAGATAATGAGCGATTCTGGATATAAGGAAAATATAGGGCAGCCGCGAGTTAATACGCATGTTGGCAGTTATTACCGGGTCGTCATACTCTTCAGGCTTTTGTGTTGAGTTTGCCGAGAAGAAGCATGCATAGTCCCGGTTTTTGTAGAAAGAGAGTGGAATAAATCCTTCATTGGCAAATTCAAATTCACGTGTTTCCGGAATAAGGATCTCCGTTGGAATCTTCATCTGTTTGCCTTTGCCCACGTCAAAGAAGTGGACTGGAAGGTTTTCGACTTTTCCTCCTGCCTCCGGTCCGCGAACCTGGACGCACCAGCCGTTGTCGATGTATGAGCGCACCATGTTTGCAGCAAAGGAAAAAGAGGCGTTTCCCCAAAGGTATTTCTGGTGGTCGTCGCCGGTCACCTGCTCTTCGTAATTGAAACCTTTCACCGGCGTTGTGTCCGGGCCGTATGGAAGACGAAGGGAGAACTGCGGCAATGTAAGACCGACATAACGGGAATCTTCCGTCTGCCGAAACGCATTCCATCTCATGAAGTCGGAGCGGTCCATGTAATTATGGAAGTCCTCAATTTTCGGAAGGTCGTGTATTGACTCCTTGCCGAAGAACTTTGGGGTTGCCGCGCCGATAAAGGGGCAGTGACAGGAAGCCGAGATTTTTGATATCTCCTGTAAAAGCCCGATATCAGCAGGGGAGCTGTTGAAGTTATAATCCGAAATAATTGCACCGTACGGCTCTCCGCCCGGCGTGTCGTATTCATCGGTATACACGTGTTTATAGAGGCCGGACTGTATTGTTTCGGGCGCATCTTCCAAATCTTCGGTTAAATCCTCTTTGGAAACATCGAGGATGTCGATTTTAACGTTCTTTTTAAAATCGGTACGGTCAACAAGGAATTTCAGGCTTCGCCACGATTTTTCCATTTTCTGAAATTGATCGTGATGAAGAATCTCATCGAGCTGCAGGGAAAGCTTTCTGTCGATTTCTGCAATGTGGTTGTCAAGAACCGTTTTGTCGATTTTGTCAAGGGTTTGGCCGGACTGTACGATACTGTCAACAAAGAATGCCAGGGCGGCGCCGATTCTTTCATTTGCTTTACTGTCTGCCATTACCTTCGCATCTTTGAATCCGGATATATCGACTTCACCTTCCGGAACGGAAAGGCTCATTGTCTCATATATAAACTCAAGCCCCTGGACTTCCTGACCTTCAGCCGCTTTTTCCTGTTTTTGTTTTTCTGCCATATTTACTCCTTATTAAATTATGAAGCTTTCTCTTCGGTGTCCGGTTTCTCATCGGGAACGAGCGCTTTGAGCTGTTCCTGAAGTGCTTTTGCCGCATCAGGGTCTTTAACGATATTTTCAAGGCGCTTCCTGAACTCCCTGTTATCAAGCAAGTTGGATTTGAGGTCTTTGATAAGGTTCCGCGCTGCAAGCAGGCGGCTGAGCTGAGGAACCTCTTTTGCCACGTTTTCCGGCTTGAAGGAGTTTATATCCTTGATTTTGAGATTAACAGGTATACTGCCTTCTTCTTCGGAAAGCTTGTTATCGACCGCATAGTTAAGATTCAGTTCCATGCTTTCCATGACCTGTGTGAAGTTGTTTTTGTTGATAGCAATCTTTTCCCGTTCCGCAACGCGTTTATCCTGTTTCTTGCCTGAGAAGTCGCCGGCAACAAGCAACTTTAAGGGCAGCTCAATTTTTTTCTTGGCATCCCCTTTACCGACGTCAAGCTTCAGGTTGATACGTGCGGGAGGTATTTCATTCTGGAAACTGGTACCCATATGTCTCCACCTTTCAAAAAAGTTTATATGTTAAGTTTTAACGCACTTTTCGGATCAAGAACACTTAGCCTACTTAATATAATATTTTGCTTTTCCTGAAGAGCAACTTGAATGTTCTGAGACTTTGAGCTGCCGACGATTTTATAGGCTCTTGCTAAAAGACACCATGTTTCAATAGCGAGATCGGGCTCCCACTTATCTAAATTATACTTATCGATTTTCTCATGAAGAGATTCAAGTATCGCAAGCGCGATATGCGCATGCTTTACTGAAAATAAAAGATTGCAGAGCATAAGTGAGCGTTTAAAATTTATTCGCTCGGATCCGGTTTCATGAATTTTGTTCTGAAGGGTTTCAATCGCGTCTTCGGTTTTACCCTTTGAAACCAGAGTGTTGATCTCTTTTTTTTCTTCTTTCAGAGGGTCGTCTCTTGCGCTTTTCCCCTGAGAAACGGCTCCTTTAGAGGATGAAAGAGCGGCAGACACATCAGAACCTATCCAGTCCTTTGTAGCCTCATCACAGAAAGGTGATCCGTCGGAGTAGGACAGCTCCTGAATCTCCGGCATACGTTTCAGAAAAAGAGCTGTTTCCAGGCAGATTGCATCGTGTATTGCATTGTATGGTTTACCGAGATTCTTGCAGGCAGTTGCGCTGATACGCTGAAGGTCCAGCCAGTAGTGCGTTGGGCCCGAGCTGAATGCTTTTTCCGCTGTAAATAGAGCCTGTTTCCAGTCTTCTTTGGAAATAAGATTTTGGAAGAAAGTTTTTCTTTCATCCGGCGGCGGTTCCAGCCGCGTTTTGCCTCCTTCTGCAGGCGGGGCTTTCTCGATAAGGTCCCACCGCAGAGACCGTATGAGGCGATAGCCCATTGGTTTTTCAGGCTCCTTTTCGATAAGGAACATTGCCACTTTTCTGCCCTCGGATTGGGCATCTTTAGGAGTCTCCATTACAGCGGCTTGTGCTGCCGCCTGTTGTGCCGGTGTACCCGTTGCCCCAGCCTGGGTGCCAGGGGCAGCAGGTTCGGGCTTGGGTTTCGGTTTTGTTGTTTTTTCCCACTTTTGCGCTGCACTTAAAAGGCCGGCCGGAAAAGGCGATCCTTCAGGAAACTTTTCTTCAAGGATTGCCTTTAGCTTCCTGAGTGATTCAACGAGCCTTTTAGTGTGTTCGTATGCCACTTCCGTTGGCTTTTTCGTTGCAAGTATATCAGAATAACGCTGTTCGGAAAGCCATTTGAATGCCATCTGTTTTGCACGGGTGCGCTCAGGGAAGAGGCCTTCATAGTTTTGTTCAGCAAGCTGCGTCAGGCCGTCGAAGATATCGGAAAATGATTCCCAGTTTTCATTGCGAAGATGAACAAAGCTGAGAAACGAAAGTACTCGTACATCTTTTGATTTTTCTTTTATGAGGGCATTCGATTTTTCTTCTACAAGAGTGGAATCGATATTGCCCAATTTTCCCATTTCGGATTTCAGGACGTCAAAATCAGGATCATAATTAATATTTTCACCGAAAGGGTTGTCCTCGGCAATAGGAGATAGTACTGATGACAGAAGCTCAGAAGCGATAATGGTCTCCTTTTAATAGTGTATTACTCTTTAGTACTTGTAGACATAGACTTAAATATGCATAATGTAAAAGCGATTTTCCAATAGGAAAGTGATTTTTGTTGAGAAAATTAATGTGACATATACAGCAAAGGCACAAGGACACTAAGACTATAGTTTAACATTGTGTCTTCGCGCCCTGGCGGCGGAATTTTTTTCAAGTATCTGTAAATGGCTGAAATGAAAAGAAATTGTTGCCAAACATAAGCCTTTTGATTATATTTTCCTTGTTCAACACTTGAACAAGAATTGTTTTTATAGTATTATAATTATTTCATGAAACTGTAGGCTCCTGAATTAATAGGTACCGCCGACGGGGGAGAGGTGTATCTATCAATAAAAAATGGAGTCCTGCTTTGCTGGATTAAAATATTGGAGAGATGGAGTACTCAAAAGAATAATGGTTAATGGTCAATGGTTAATGGTCAATTAAATAACAGGCAATCAGATATTACACGTATGACATGGGATTTACCCGTATCACAGAAAAAATCCTGATTTATGATTGAGTATAAAGTTATTAAAGAATTGGAAGAGAACCCATCCCATACACAGCGTTCTCTTGCTCAGAAACTGAATGTGAGCCTGGGCAAGATGAATTATGTCCTTTCCGGGCTTATTGAGAAGGGAATAATCAAGGCAAAAAAACTGAAAAACCATCCGGACAAAATACGATGGCAGTATCTGCTTACTCCACAGGGTGTGAAGGAAAAAATTAAAATTACCAGTGACTATTTAAAAAAACGATTGAAAGAGTTTGAGTATATACAAAATGAGATTGAAGAGTTGAAAGAAGAGATTAAGAAAAATAATATTGATAAATAGTTTACAATATAATTAGTTTTTGTTAAATGTTGACAGTTACGCCCCCTAAATCCCCCGACGAGGGACTTTTATGGAAATAATATTATAATAAAATCAACACCTTACAAGTCCCCCTTCGGGGGATTTAGGGGGCGTTTGTCTAAAATTCGGCTATATTTAACAGACACTAATTAGCACTGACAAATTCAAATGTATTTTTATCTCCGAGACCTCTGTGTAGGGCAAAGGAATTCAGGATGAAAATTCTTGTTACCGGATCAGCCGGGTTTATAGGATTCCACGTTGCAAAACACCTTCTTGAGCGTGGGGATGAAGTTGTCGGACTTGACAATTTCAACCCGTATTATAGTGTCACGATTAAAGAAGACAGAAACAGAATCCTTGAAAAGTATCGGGGCTATACCTGTATCCGGTCGGATATAAGCGAAGCGTCGCTGATGCGGAAGCTTTTTACCGATGAAAAATTCGATATAGTTTGTCACCTGGCAGCTCAGGCAGGAGTGAGGTATTCGATTGATCATCCCCATGACTATGTCAATTCAAATATGCTTGGATTTTTAAATATTCTTGAAGGGTGCAGGCACAATAACATAAGCAGGCTTGTTTATGCATCTTCTTCGAGTGTATACGGCGGCAATACGAAACTTCCATTCTCCGAAGCAGATAATGTCGACACCCCGATCAGCCTTTATGCTGCCAGTAAAAAGTCGGATGAGCTGATGGCACACTGCTACACCCATCTCTATGGTGTTCAGACTGTTGGATTACGATTTTTTACGGTTTACGGCCCCTGGGGTCGTCCCGACATGGCAATGTGGCTATTTACCGATGCTATTCTTAACAACAGGCCGATCCGGGTTTTTAATAAAGGCGACATGCAGCGCGATTTTACTTACGTTGACGATATTGTCCAGGGAGTGATTGCTTCGCTTGACAAAGGCGGCCTTGATCAATACGAGGTTTTCAACCTGGGCAATAATAACTCGGAAGATTTAATGGGCTTGATCGGTATTATTGAAGAGATTCTGGGAAAAGGAGCGGAAAAGGAACTTCTCCCCATGCAGCCGGGAGACGTAAAGGCCACCTGCGCGGATATAACGCAGGCTAAGAATAAACTGGGATTTGAGCCGAAAACAAAAATTACAAAAGGCGTACCGGAATTTATTGAGTGGTATAAAGAGTATTTCTCTTTATAGAGTGATAATGAAAAGGAAAATCATTTGACTTTATCCAGACTGAGGAAGCTTTTAGAGCCGCTGTTTAGAAAAAAAAATGTCAGCAAGGCTATCCTCTTCGGATCATTTGCACGTGTGACGGAAAGCAGGAGAAGCGATATTGATATACTTATTGTTAAGAAGACTAAAAAGAGATTTTTAGACCGTTTCGAAGAGTTTGATGAAATATATTCATTACTAAAAAGTTTTGCCGTTGACTTACTTATCTATACGCCGGATGAATTTAAAAGAAACGCTCACAGGCCGTTTTTAAAAAGGGTTGTATCCGAAGGGGTAGAACTTTATGAGCATTGAGAAAAACAGATCTATTTACAGAAGTAGATACTGTTATTAATTTTATTAAAAAACACATAAGTAAAAATGTTGTCATTACTGGAGAGGCGCAGCATAAGAAGCGGGTATTGGGTGGTTAAAAAATGAATTTGTTTAATACATAATTTTAATAGTTAAAATACAAATCAAGGAAACTATTATGGAAGAAACAAATGTAAAAGCAGATATGAAAACTCAATCCGATCCGGATGAAATCAACCTTCTCGAATATTTTTACGCCCTTGTAAAGAATAAATGGTTGATTATCGGATTGACAATACTCGGGTTTGTCGGCGGTTATATTACAGCTAAAATAATAGGACCGAAATATATAGCTAATGCTATTATTGCCCCAAGAGAAAGCGAGTCGGTGAGGACTCCGGACATGTCGGGCCTGGGGATGTTCGGTGGTATGGTCATGAGCCAGTTAAAAGTCGGAGGCAACGCAAGCCTTGACAAGATTGATATGATACTTGACAGCAGAAGCTTTAACGCGGAACTGGTTGAGAAAAAAGAGCTTTCACCCCTGGTTTACCCGGAGTTTTGGGATTCGGTAAACAATAAATGGAATAGTGATTTTGAAGTTCCAAGGTTTGTATCTGTAGGAGGATATATAAAAGGAGAGTTTTTAGATAAGGAAATAAATAAGAACGGCACTATGACGATTTCAATTGAAAATGAAGATTCTCTCTTTTCCTATAAAGTACTTTCAGCATATCTTGAATATCTTGATACTTTTATCAGGGAGGATGTTCAGAGAGACGCAAAAGAGAACCGCGATTACCTGGAAAATCAACTCATTGGTGTAATTGATCCTCTGCTTAGAACTAAAATACAGGAGTTGATTGCCAAAGAAGTTGAAAAGATGATGGTTGTCAGTAAAGAGGCTTTCAAGATCATTGACCCTGTTTTTACCTATAAGTCTTTTAAAGAAAAGAAGCTTTTCCCTCTTGTTTTTGCTTTCGGACTGTTTTTTCTTACAGTGCTTTTTATTGTTTTTAAGCATGCTTTTGTTTCGGGTGATAAAACAGAGGGAGATAAAGTTTTAATGGAAGATATAAAGCGGGAGATAGTAAAGCTTCCTTTTAGGAGATAAATAAAAGGGAAAAAAATTATATAATATGTTCTAACAGATGATGTAACTTACATAGTTGCTTTTCTATTTACTGCAAAAAATAATATAGTTATAGTAAAAACTATTTTCATTTATATAAACTGCATTATTAAGAAGTTTTACTCTATATAAAATTTTATGTTTTATTTTTGCTAATTGGGGTTAAATTTGAATTTACAAGAGAAAAAAATATTGGTTACCGGTGCTGATGGTTTTATTGGGAGCCATTTAACAGAGCAATTAATTGATAATGGGTACAATGTACATGCTTTTTGTTACTATAATTCCTTTAACTCATGGGGGTGGTTAGATTCACTACCCAAAGAGAAATTGAGTAAGTTAGATATATTTATGGGAGATGTTAGAGATCCCAATGGAGTTAGAAAAGCTGTTGAGGATATTAATGTAATTTTTCACTTAGCGGCGCTTATAGGTATACCTTTTAGTTACCACTCACCTGATAGTTATGTAGACACCAATATAAAAGGAACACTGAATATTCTACAGGCAGCAAAGGATGAAAAGTGTGAAAAAATATTAGTTACATCTACGTCAGAAGTTTACGGAACAGCACAATATGTTCCAATTGATGAGAAACACCCGTTTCAAGGGCAGTCACCCTATTCTGCTACAAAGATAGGTGCTGATAGATTGGCAGAGTCCTTTTATCGGAGTTTTAATTTACCAGTAGTGATTGTTCGCCCATTTAATACGTACGGGCCACGGCAGTCTGCACGTGCTGTTATACCAACAATAATTATGCAGCTTTTAAAAGGGATAGAGAAAATGAAGCTTGGAAATGTAAGCCCAACAAGAGATTTTAATTATGTTAAGGATACGGTAGATGGTTTTATTAAAATTGCGGAATCGGATAATACAATTGGAGAAGAAATTAATATTGCTACACAAACTGAAATTTCTATAAGACAACTTGCAGAAGAGATTATTAAACAATTAAACCCTACCGCAGAGATTTGCACTGATGATATAAGAGTTCGACCAGAGAAAAGTGAAGTGAATAGGTTATTAGGTTCAAACAAGAAGATAAAAGAACTTACTTCATGGGAACCAAAGTATGACCTTGAAAAAGGATTAAAAGAAACAATAGATTGGTTCAGGATACCTGAAAATATAAGTAAATGTAAAGCAGATTTATATAATGTCTAACGATAATCATAAGTTTGAAAAAATAGTTGCTTTCATAAAACGATTATATCCAAATAAAGAATATATTCCTTTACATGAGCCACGCTTTATTGGTGCTGAAAAAGAGTATTTAATTGATTGTATTGATTCTGGCTTTGTATCTAGCGTTGGAGAATATGTTAATCGTTTTGAGCAAAAAATTACCGAATATACCGGAGCAAAACATGCTGTTGCAACAGTAAATGGTACAGCAGCGCTTCATGTTGCCCTTATTTTGGCTGGATTAAAAAATGGTGATGAAGTGATTACCCAGGCTGTCACTTTTATTGCTACAGCAAATGCAATTTCCTATTGTGATGCAAAACCAGTTTTTCTAGATAGTGACCGTGAAACATTAGGGTTAAGCCCTGAAGCTTTAGAGCAGTTCCTTAATAAGAATTGTATTATTAAAGATGACGGGTTTACTTATAATAAAAAAACAAATAATAGAATATCAGCTTGTGTTCCTATGCATGTATTTGGGCATCCTGTAAAAATTGAAGAAATATGCCAAATTTGTGGTAGGAATAATATTCCCGTTGTTGAGGATGCCGCAGAATCTATAGGTAGTTTTTATAAAGAAAGACATACGGGAACGTTTGGTTGTATGGGTATATTAAGTTTTAACGGAAATAAAACAATAACCACCGGCGGCGGTGGAATGATAATTACTAACAATGAAGAATTATTAAAAAAAGCGAAGCATATAACCACTACAGCTAGAATCTCCCACCCCTGGGAGATAATGCATGATAAAATTGCATTTAATTATAGAATGCCGAATATTAATGCAACATTAGGATGCGCACAGTTAGAAAAACTACCAGAACACATTGAAAATAAGAGAAAAATAGCAAAACAATATAAAGAGTTTTTCAGTTCTATCGATATTCATTTTGTTGATGAATCCTCTTTTACTCGTTCAAATTACTGGCTAAATGCAATTATTTTTAATGGTATTGAAGAACGTAATGCTTTTTTAGAATATTCAAATAATAATGGTGTTATGACAAGACCAATTTGGCGTTTAATGCCAGATCTTGATATGTATAAAAATTGCCAAACAGATGAGTTATTAAATGCTAAGTGGTTAGCTGATCGAGTTGTTAATATTCCCAGTAGTGTGATTATATAGTACAATTAATTTTCAGGTGGGGTTAGTCTATGAGTGAATGGAATGGATTGCCATTGGTAATTTTTGGGTGTGGTGGAATCTCTAGAGAAATCTTATATCTTGTCAATGAAATAAACAGGTACAATCAACTGAATGTATTTGACTTTAAAGGATTTGTCTCTGAAAAACAGGAAGATGTTGGCACAAATATTTATGCTATCCCTGTTGTTGCATGGGATAATAATTTTAAAGAGTTCTCATCATCATTTCCAGTGCTTGGTGCTGTAATACCTCATGGAAATCCAGCAATAAAAAAGAAAATAGCAGAGAAAATTACTAAGTTAGATAATATCGTCTTTCCAAATCTCATTCACCCCTCTGCTGGGTTTAATAAACAATGTGTAACCTTAGGCAGAGGAAATATTATAACTGCAGGTGTGCAATTTACTACCAACATCATAATTGGCAATTTTAATTTATTTAATCTGAATACAACAATTGGTCACGAAATTGTTATTAAAGATTATTGTGTTATTAATCCGTTATCTGCGATTTCTGGAGGCGTTACAATCAATGAAAGTGTTATTGTAGGCACAGGGGCTAAAATATTACAATATTTAGAAATAAAGAGTGATTCTATTATTGGAGCAGGAGCTGTTGTTACAAAAAATGTAGAAAAGGGTAGTACTGTAGTTGGTGTACCTGCTAAATGTATTAAAAAAGCTGGAGAAAAAGGGGAAAGATTCGCATAAAGCCTATTATTTGCTCATGTATTTTTGTTAAAAGTAATACATCTATTTGTGAAGGAGTTAAAATTGGTGTGAATTGTATAATCGGTGCATCAAGCTTGGTATATAAAGATATTAAAAAGATGGTATTATTTCATTTGGGGCACCCATAACTAATTAATAGGAAGAAGGTTATGAAAAAAATCTTAATAATAGCACCTCACCCTGATGATGAAACATTAGGGTGTGGTGGAACAATTTTAAAGCACAGTTCAATAGGTGATAAAGTTTATTGGATGATTCTAACTAATATATCAGAACAATTTGGGTGGGATGAAAATTTAGTTGCCCAAAGACAAAAAGAGGTAGAAAAGGTAGCAGAAGCTTACGGATTTGAAAGTACTTATAAGTTAGATTTTCCAACAACTAAGCTTGATGAAATTCCAATGGGGGAATTAGTTGATTCAATCTCTAAAGCAATAAATGAAGTTGAGCCTCATACAATTTATATGCAAAACAGATCTGATGTTCATTCAGATCATAAAATAGGGTTTCAAGCGGCATATAGTTGTACTAAA
>JAUXBV010000263.1 GCA_030619215.1 Fibrobacterota bacterium
CTTTTTGCCGTATCAAGCGATATCGGGTTCTCATTGACTACTACAAGTAATGCATCAATGTTTGATGTTGTTCTTCTGCTGAGGTGCTCCAATCCCGCCTCATTGTCCAAAACAATCCATTTATAGGAGGGCGCTAAATCCGTGGAGAATTTACGAATCATATTATTCAAAGAGCAGTAACAGCCGGAGCCCTCTCCCCTGCCCATGGTAATGAGGTCAAATCCCTCCGCTTCCTCAATAATCTGATGCAGGCCTGCTTCGACATAAGCAGCCTTGTGCATACCGGCAGGAATATTTTTTATCTCCCTGAGTATGTCTTCGCGCAAATCCCCGATTGTCTTTTGCGGTTTAATACCGAGCAGTGTGCCCAGGTTTGCATCGGGGTCAGCGTCAATTACCAGGACAGGCCCAAGGCTCTTTTCACATAAATACCTTACAATACAGGCAGCGATGGTAGTCTTGCCCGTTCCTCCCTTTCCTGCCACTGCGATTGATTTCGTCATTTTTCCTTTTATTAAACCTCTACTGTTTGAAAAACCTCAATATCCGTATGAGGCAGAAACATAGCTTTTGTAAATTCATGTATATAATCATCAGCACCCATCAAATCGTAGTAGGTCGTATTTCTTTCAATTTCAATAATCTTATTCAGGGCGTCCTGAGAGAGCGCAGCTATTGTAGCCCCCTTTATGGAAGTATTCCCGGCAAATATAACTCTATCGCGTGGAATATTGGGAATCAATCCAATGGTAATTGCATTCTCCATATCCAGATAATTACCAAATGCCCCTGCAATATAAAAGTGCTTAATATCTGTAAACTGTAAATCAAGCCTTTGTAAAAGAATTTTCATTGCCGCATAAATTGCGGCTTTCGCTGTAATAATATTTTCAATATCAGCTTCAGTTATATAAACAGGCTTTTTATTCCTGTTTTCACTTTCAAGCACCAGGTAATACCTTTTTATACCCTCTTTCGTTGTAACTCTTTTTGAAATCTTCTTTACAATTTTTCCGGAGCGGTTAATTATACCTTCATTCAGAAGGACACTAAGAAGGTCAATGATACCGGAGCCACATACACCAATTGGCGGGGCTTTACCTATAGTATCGTAACAGATTTCACCGGCTTTTACATAAACCCTTTCAATAGCACCCTTCTCTGCCCGCACGCCACATTCAACACTTGCTCCTTCCAGGGCCGGTCCTGCAGATGCGGAACAGGCCATGATCCATTCACTGTTTCCTACTATTACCTCCCCATTAGTGCCTATATCAACGAGCAGCGAAGTTTCACTTTTTTCATTGAGCCCTGTGGCAAGAATCCCGGCTGTCAAATCAGAGCCAACCCACCCGCTGATTCCGGGCAGTGAATAGAGCAGGCCCCGTGGATTGATCTTTATCCCTACCTCCGCAGCACGAAGCGGCGGCGGCTCTATCGATGTCGCAATATACGGCGTCCTGCGTATATTTTCAATCGGTAAATCAAGGAGAAAATGCCCCATAACAGTATTGCCCGCGCATATTACAGCGGTAATGTCCTTAAAATGTACCTTATTATCCCTGACAAGTTTCCCTATCAATTCGTTAATATCGTCTATAAGAAGTTTATGAAGCTTTGAACTGCCCTCTTTTTCTGCCGATATTAACCTGCCCGTTACCTCCCGCCCGTAAATTCCCTGAGAGTTAAAACAGGCTTTCGCATCAATGGTCTTATATTTATTGGCGTCTATTAAGTGGGCAACTACGGTTGTGGTCCCCATATCAACTACTACCAGGTAGTTCTTATCTGCAGTATTGCCTCCCTCAACATACATAAATTCTGCAATATTACCCCGTATCCCCACGGTAGCTGTAATATGGTAATTATTATCACGCAGAATATCCGGAAGTGACTTTATTATTTTAAGTCCGGCTTGTGAAAAAGTTACCGATAACCTGTTTTTTATTGCAGAGCAAACCCTCTGATGGTCAGCGGTATTGTTGCTAAGGGAAGGCTGTTCAAGCTCAAGATAGATCTTTTGCACTAAAGGAAACGGTTGCCATTTATCCTTGCAGAAAACATCTTCTGCCCTTTTATGCCGTATAATGTCCTCATCCGCTTCATCTTTTTCCCGTACAAGTGTCTCCTCCGGGATTAGTACTACAACATCACTTTCAACAGAACTCATGCAGGCAAGGACATAACCTTTTTTAATCTCATCAGGGGTTAGTTTTTCTGAAATTCTTCCTGATACTTTCCCCTCTGTAACTATCATCCTGCAATGGCCGCAAATGCCATCTCCTCCGCAGACATTATTGATACTTATATCAGCTTCAGAAGCAGCCTCAATCAGGGTAGTCCCCCGGTTAACTTTAACTTTTTTCCCGAGAGGATTGAATGTAACGGTATAGAGAGACATTTATTACCTTACTTTTAATTTTTTCACCGCAAAGACGCAAAGTTCGCAAAGAATTTAGGAGACTGGAAGCGATTTCTGTCTTTCAAAACTAAGATTTCGAAGAGCAAGTTCTCTGCAAAGACATTCTTCATAAGTTGACTCTAATAAACCTGGTCCTAAAACTCGATGAACTTCAATTGCAGCTCCTATTATGTCATTCGAGAACCTGTCTTCATCTTTTAACACTATTTTTTTCCCTTTGCGTCCTTTGCGTCTTTGCGGTGTATATCTATTTCCATTTCTCATTCAAAAATGCAGGGATTTTACTCGCAGTCTCAGGCCCTATAATAACCTCTTTCCAGTCAGAGGTATCCTCTATCTCTGCCCGGAAAATTGGCAGGAGACCGGGGATTATCAGCTTGCGATGCTTTACTTTCTCTGCAACCTTCTGCTCGGCAATCGTCTTTACAACCTTTTCAGCAGAAATTTTATCTCCTGCATACGCATTCAGAACGCCCAAACCTTCCGTTTCCACTACACAGATATACGAAGGAATCTTACTGCGTTCAACTTCACCTTCAACACTGAAATAGGTGAGTGAGAAGTTGGTCGTGAACAGAACCGGTGAATTTTCGGTTGGACTTCCAATTTCATAAAGTTTCGCTTCAACGGTATTCGGTACCTGCGGGTCAGTGTATACGTTCTGTATTGCTGCCATTATTGGTAACAGCTCCCATGGCTCCGAGTTATTAATGATAACAATTGCAGCATACTTTACAGCCATTGAACTCGCAATAATAGTTTCATCTTCAGGGGATTCCGCATCAATTTCCACCATTGCAGGATAACCAAACGGCCGGAATGCCTTCTTTAAGGCCGCGCGCCTTGCTTTTGTCAGCGAACGTAATATTTCAACCGTATCGGCGCCACCAAAAGCAAGCACCATCTCCTCAACGCCTTTTTCCTTTGCCTTCTGAGTCAGATCAGCAAGCTGCTCGAGGTTCTCGCCGCCAACAGCAAGCGGCAGTTTTGCACCTGCTGCTATTTCCGCAAAACCATCAATATTGGAAGTGTCAGCTTTATAAACAAGCGGTTTATGATTCGCAACCGCTTCCACAGCTGCTTTCATTTTGTCAACGCTACTGCCGATAAGTATCAGCGGCACATTACTCTTCTCTGCGGCGAGTTTAGCCCTTTGGGCCGGATTATCACATCCCTCAATCTCTACAGCACAGAATTCTACCTTAAGGTCTTCACCTACTCTATGAAAAACGGATTTGTTTATGGTTTCAACCCTGGCAGCAGCCTCATCATTCGAAAGTGACGCCGGCACACGGACCGCAATAGCGCTGGGGTGATGGGATTTCTCCTCGTGCCTGAACATAACCGTTTCCTGCCCCATTTCAAACTGCTTTCCTTCCGGTCCTATTTTTACAAGCTTCATAGGAGGAGCTGAAGCATCGGCAAGCGTTGCCTGCGCATCCTCTGAAAGTTGCGGACAATCGGTTAATGCTTTCTGCTTGGCAGCCACCTGCATTGCAAAAGCCATACAGGTCGGGAATCCACACTCTTTACAATTGGTCTTCGGCAGGTTCTTATAGATCTGCATTCCTGTTAAAGCCATATATGCCTCCTCATTTTAAATACAATCTTCACGATATTAATTATCAAATCTAAAATCAGAAATCTTGTGTCCTCCGAAATTTTATTAAAGGAGGAAAAATCTAAAATTAAAACAGCGGTTCCATCTCCAAAGCAGGATGACCAACCTTCTGTAAGTACTCCATCAATTTTTCCGGCTCCTCTGCATCCTCTTCTGTTGCAATTTTGTCAAACAGATCAGGCATCTCCATTTTCTCCAATTGTGCTTTAAATCTCTCTTCTAGTTCTTCTTTCAATTGTTTAGGCATCCAGACAATCCTCTTTTGTCCACCTTCACCGGATATAAATTTAGGACTGCTTATGTACATTTTCCCTATCCCGGTAAACCCAGGAGTTTGCGTTCCACCGCCGATCTGACCGGCCAGTGTTGAAAATTTCATCCCGCATGGAGTCATTCCCGCGAAATCCCTGTCAACAATCATAATACCATTTGCTTCCGGAACAATAGCTGCAATGCATTCGAAACAGCCGCAGGATGTCATTGGTTCTTCCATGATCGAGTACGCATTGAATTTCTTGAGATTTCCATTGGATTTCATTTCAACATACGCATTAATATTCTTCCATTGGCCTTTTACCGGATCGAGGCACTCTCCTTTAGCAACAGGTTCATTAGGGCCGTGTTTATCTATCTGATAGGAGGCTTTACAATCCAGCCATGTATAAGCGCCACATAAACCAAGTCTCTGAGGTGTCACAATACACACGTGGTCAGGTGCATACGATTGACATAATGTACATGAGTAAAAATCATCGACGTCTTCATCAGTCATGCCGCCGATCCTGTCATCCCTATCATGATAAACAGCTTTGGCAGTCTCAAGTAACTCCTTTGCTTTATCTGCATCCGTGTATATTTTAACCTGCACCCTGTCAACAATTGTTGAAAAATCACTATGCATCTTGGCAACAAGGATCTCGCCGAAGTCCTTGATCTTAAAACCCTTTTCATGCGCCTGCTTACTTATTCTCACCCATATAATAGACCGCTGTCCCATGTGAAAAATGCCGTTTGCACACGAGATAAACTCATGAACTCTTCGCTCAAGAACTGATTCAAAATCTTCCTGAAATTCACGTCCGGCAACTTCAATATAAACACCCAAAGGATATGCTTCTCCCTCTTTCATATCATCAACTTCAGGGCCTATTACTTCGATTTTGCCGTCTTCAACTTCATTAACCTGCTTCATTCTAAGAAGTTCAAAACCATCGGTATACTTGCCGCCAAACTGAACAAACATATCTTCTTTCCTGACCCTCTCACCTTCAAATCCAGCGCCAAAAGGTACCGGGATGGGAATCTTTTCAATTTTTATAGTAAGCCCGCGAAGCTCAATCGCGCGGCTGATAATCTCATCCATTTTTATACCGGAGATTACATGCTCATAGGTACATATTCCGGTCGGTCTAATCTCAGGAATATCAACATCGGAGATAACAGGGAAACCAAAGCTAATCGCACCGGCAGCAGTAGCATATTTTTCATCGGTAATAAGCTGTTTTTTATCGGCACTGTCATCGGCACCAAGAGCCATAACAAATGCAAAAACCCTGTTTTTGTTGTACATTAAAATTTCACGCGCCGCCTTCATATCACCCGCCTCAACACCACCAAATGTCATAGCCGATCGTGCTGCAAAATTAAGTGCATGGATTGCCGCAGTTATCTCTTTACCATAAGGAACAAGGAAGGTGTCCCAATCCAGTTGAATA
>JAUXBV010000400.1 GCA_030619215.1 Fibrobacterota bacterium
AACATATAACAATTATAACTTGTTATTTAATTTTTCACAATAGCATTAAAAAAAACAAATGGTAGACATACTTACCAGATAACAAAACTCATCCCGCCCATGAATTTAAACACATCCCAGTCACCGAACTTACCACGCGTTTCCAGGAAGAAACATGTTTTCTGAGAGATTCTGAAATCCGCTCCGCAATAGATATTGCCGCCAATTTCAGCTTCCGTATCAGTGTCGTCATTGCTGGTGCCGTCCTCTTCCCAGTGGTAAATATCGATAATTATGGCAGGAGCAAAACCGACATACGGCCTGACTGCTATATGCTGTGGTATAGGAGGGTAGTAGCGGGTATCAAAAAAATTGAGTCCAATTTCTACAATAACATGGTCATAGACGCCATCGTTTTCAAAACCGAACCATGTATCGATATTCGGGCGGTACTGTGCTTCACCGATTGCGCCAACTCGAAAGTTAATAAAGCCGTGAACGCCGAAATTGAAGCCAAAGTCGATATCATCGTTTCTTCCATCGTAGTGCCAGTAGGGGAAATGTGGCCCGTCATTATCAGTCACAACCAGGCCAAGCTGAAATCCCATACCTGCATTCTTATACCCGATACCCTGCGCAGCAACTAACGCCGCACATAAAGAGATGCAAAAGATAATTAGCCTTATTTTCATATACTTATCCTCCTTAAAAGTTATAGTAATTCTTAAGACTATAGTCTTTTAGAAACACTTATACAACTAAAGTTGCACCTTGTACTGATAAATCTGTACCCTGTACCGCAACACATTTAAGACATATATGAAAAGCGGTATCTTTGATACATTATAAGGTATAAAAAATGCCACAATTAAATGCAATGTTTTTTCATACAACCAGTTATGGCGAATTTCATGGTCAGACATTATTTTTGCAATTCGGTATATAGATGGGAATGTCCCGTTAGGGACAGAATATTTATAGCAAAAAGAATTACAAGCAACAATGCCAGTCCCGTAAGGACGGAATAACAAAGTTTGTTAATTTACGTTACCATTACCCATTAACGAAACGGGCTTTAGTGCTGCACAGCAGTGCATCTTTACCCTAACCGTTACCTGGAAGTTTTATTATACACACCCGGTCGGTTTTGGAAGGCCTGCTATTTTACACGCTCCTTTTGCAGGTCCTGACGGGAACATATCATAAATTTTCTTTAGGGGAAATCCGGTTTCTTTGCATAATTTACGGATCATTGGGGCGGCGCCATACTCAAGGTAGTATTTCCTGAGATAATTCATCACATTCCAGTGATCATCGGTTAATTCGTCGACACCTTCAGTCCTGGCCAGCGCTTCAGCTACTTCTTCGCTCCACATGTTTGGATCAATAAGAAATCCGTCTTCATCAACTATGATCCTGTCACCACCTGGGATTTCATCGCTTACCAAAACACGAGCCTGCATTTCGGTTCTGGTGTCCTGGTCTCTCATTTGCCTGCTGTATGTCCTTGTTGAATACATTACAATCTGCCCGTTGAATTTAACCCTCTCCTGCGCAATTTCAATATTGTCAGGGTTGGTATAGAGCTGATCTATGCAATCGACAATATTTCTCGACTCCAGTTCTATACCATAGAGTGCATGCTGTAATACCGGGGAGCGTCTGTATTCCGCAGGCACCTCATTTACGAGGCTATCTAACTTCACTTGACACTCACACAATACATCTGCCAGGTCATCCAGCTTTTTTTCTTTTACAATGGGATCTTCTTCTGTTTCCGGATAGAATGATTTATATAAAATCTGCTCCAGTTGATTTTCAACCGACTCCATTTTGTTCTGTACCGTGCTGATCTTGTTAATGATTTCTTTAAAGGGTGAAGGTACAAGTCCTGCAAATACTGCTAACATAACGGTAACGATAGATAATGAAATTATAAGAAGGCTTGATCGTGTGAAGATTTTATTCATTCTTTCCTCCTGTGTTAAGAGTATTATGATTTTCGTTTATTCTAACGAAGCTTTGCTCTGACGAGAGGCAATCTCCTCAATAAATATATATTTAGACATTATAAAGTAAACCCCTTCCTCTCAAGCAAAGCATCAATTGTAGGTTCCCTGCCCCTGAAGCGCTTGTATAGCGTCATAGGCTCATCACTCCCGCCGCCGGCAAGTACATTTCCCCGGAAAGCTTTCGCAGTCTTCTGATCGAAAAGGCCGGCCTCTTTGAATGCCTGGAATGCATCAGCATCAAGCATTTCAGACCATATATAGCTGTAATACCCTGAAGAATAGCCATGAGAGAAAATATGCACGAAGTACATGCTCCTGTACCGGCTGATTATTTCGGGAGTAAGGCCTATTTTTGCCAAAGCTTTATTTTCAAATGCAACCGGGTCAAAGTCCTGTTCTTCTGTTAATGTGTGCAAGTTCATATCCAAAAAAGACGCAGCCAGGTACTCCGTTGCCTTAAATCCCTGATTAAAACGGCTTGCGTTATTGATTTTCTCAATGAGCTCATCAGGAATCAGCTCACCGGTTTTGTAATGTTTCGCATACATCCTGAGAACCTCAGGCTCGGTTGCCCAGTTTTCCATGATCTGCGATGGCAGCTCCACAAAGTCTCTCGGCACATCCGTTCCCGAAAGAGTAACATACCTGCACTTTGACAGTAAACCATGAAGAGCATGGCCCAGTTCATGGTAGAGCGTTGTAACCTGGTCAAGACTCAGCAGTGTTGGTAAATTTTTTGTAGGTTTGGCAAAGTTACATACATTGCAGATAAGGGGAGTAAAATCCTGTGACTGTTTTCTATAGCCATCCATCCATGCACCGCCGTTTTTAGACTCCCGCACATAGAAATCTGTATAGAACAGGCCGATATGGGAACCGTCAGTATCTTTAACTTCAAATACCCGTACATCGGGATGGTAAACAGGTATATCGCTTCTTTCCTCAAAGGTGATTCCATATAATTTGTTTACAACAGTGAAAGCCCCCTCTATCACATTTTCCAGCTTGAAATAGGGCTTTAGAATTTTATCATCGATATCGTATTTTTCTTTTTTCAGCTTCTCCGCATAATGCCACCAGTCCCAGGGTCTCAGTTTAAAAGTATTACCTTCCTTTTTAATCATCCCCCGGAAAGTTTTCGCATCCTCCTTTGCTTTTGCCAGGGCAGGCTTCCATAATTTACCGAGCAGGTCATAAACCTTTTCAGGCTCTTTTGCCATGTTTTCTTCAAGTATGAAATGGGAATGGGTCTTATAGCCCAAAAGCTTTGCTTTTTTAATACGCAGGTTAACCATTTCAACAAGCCTTTTTTTATTGTCAAATTCATTGTTGTTATTTCCACGGTTTATATATGCGGTAAAGATTTTTTCCCTCAGGTCCCGCTTCTCGGAATACTGAAGAAACGGTATCATGCTCGGTTTGTGTAATGTAAACATCCATTTGCCTTCGTGGCCGCGTTCCTTTGCTGTCTCTGCAGCCCGGGTTATCACTGCTTCCGGAAGTCCTGTAAGGTCTTCCTTGTTTTCAATAACCAGCTCAAAGGCGTTATTCTCCTTTAGGACGTTTTCGATGAATTCAATCTTATAAACTGACAGCAGCTTGTTTATCTCTCTCAATTCAGCTTTTTTTCCATCGTCAAGCTCTGCACCGCCCCGCACAAAGTCTTTATAAAACTTTTTCAGAAGCATCTGCTGCTCCGTTGACAAATTCAGGTTGTCTTTATTTCCATTAACCGCTTTTACCCGCTTGAACAGCTCTGCATTTAACATGATATTGTCTTTATGCTCTGATAACATGGGAGCGGCTTCCTTTGCAATATTCTGGAGAGTATCATCTGTCATGGCAGCGTTCATATTCTCAAGTATTTTCTTGACCCTTTTTAACAGGCTGCCGCCTTTATCCATTGCCTCTATGGTGTTTTCAAAAGTTGGCGGTTCCGGGTTTCTTGCGATATCGTCAATTTCCTCCTGTTGCTCATTTATTCCCTCTTTCAGGGCGGGCAGGTAATGCTCCTTCTTTATTTTATCAAAGGGCGGCGTGTTAAAAGGCGTGTCGTACTCTTTAAGAAAAGGGTTTTGCTTCTGCACTTTTTTTGCACATGCAAAAAGAAATAAACCGGCAAGTACCAGTGTTAATGCAAATAGTTTCATCTTTTTAGCTCCTTAGATTCTATGTCTGAATTATCTACCCCCTGAAGGGGACGTCGCTTTTTTTCGTAGATAAATCAGACATAGAGAATCTTATCCA
>JAUXBV010000540.1 GCA_030619215.1 Fibrobacterota bacterium
ATATTATTCTTTATTTGTCGCATTATCATCACTACCCTCCTGAGTATCAATTTTTCTGTTTCCTTTGCGTTTCGGAGTCGCAAGAAATTTAAACAGTATTCCTGCCTGGAATGTATGCCATCCGGTCTGGTTATCCGAGCCGAAAGAAAGTGCCGCAGTTATATAAAATGCCGGTATAACTCTTTTAATCGTTGTTATGTCATACTCAAAGCGAAGTTTATGGAACCAGTGACTATTATCGAATGTAATTTCAGTCCTTGGCCCGGTGTATGGGATACTCATATGCAAAGAATCGGATAGTGCCTTATGCTTATCATAATTACTCTTGGTAATTAAATCTGTGATTATGATATTCTCCCATTGATAACCAAGTGAGTATGCAGCGTTGAAATTTATTATATGTAAATTAAAACCGAGAGATACCGCGGTGCCTGGCAGGACTACTCTCGGATTTAAACCGGTGATTGAGTCCTTGTAAAAGATGCAATATTGATCTTTTTCGGTTTCAATAATTACCGGATTCTGCCTGCCTTTTTTGTATTCTAGCCCTGACAACCATTGGCCCAGTTCACATGAGAGGAAAAATCCGTGGTAGGAAACAGTATAATTATTTGCAAAAGTCAAACCATTCCTGTTATTACAGAAAATCTTTCCATCATTAAAATTGGAAAGAAAATGCCGAAAATTGGGATTGGTCGGATTCCGATAGATATATCCCACCGCAGTGACGGATATGGTCAAAGGCTGGTTTTTCAAATTACTGAGCAGGATTTTTTTATACCGTTGAATAGCATCACGGCGGTCCTGCTCCGGACATCCGCAATAAAGCCCGTATTCATCCGGGCATAAGTCAACACTGTCAAGGAATCCGTCCTTATCACGATCGGGGATTATATCAAGATCGATTTCCAGGTAAATATGCTTTCCCGGATGAATAACTATATTCCGTTCCTGCGGGAAATAGCCGTTTCGTTTGATGAGAACGCGATAATTTCCCGTGGAGAGTACTATGTCCAGGTCTCCGGTGCTGTAAAGGCGTTCGTTGATATAAATCTCTGCGTCCCTTGGAAATGGAGATATGGTAAGTTTACCCGTCAGCCTTTCCGGGATGAAGTTAAAGGTTGTTAATTTACCCGGGAAGATCTCTACAATCGTATCAAGGGATGAATAAACATTTCCTCCCTCCCAGACAATATGGTGTTTACCGGTGTTAAGGGTAAATTCCCGGGAGTATACCTGCTTGTTGTCAACAAGATATGGCGCGTTAATAGGCGGGCCCGGAAGCCTGAGAATGCCGAGTTTGAGATCACCAAGAATATGCGCTGTGTCGGATAAAGAGATTAGCTTGAATGAGATGGATATGGTAGTATCCGGAAGAATAGTGACCTGACGCTTTGCAAAGAGATAATCAGGGAGTGATACTTCAATGGTATTGAGGCCCACCTTCAAATCAGCCAGCAGCGCGGGCGTCTTATGTTCAGCCTTTTTGCCGTTAATATAGATATCTGCATCGGAAGGCGTTGAAACTATGTTTATTGCACCGGAAAGTTCGGTTTCAGCTGTATCAATACTACTTTCCTGTGAGTAGGTTGCGGTAGTGCAAAGAAAAACAAAAAAGGTAAAATATCTAATAAACATTTTTATTAATGAGTTGTTTAAAATAAAAATATCGAGATTATCTCTGTTATAAATAAAAATTATGCCAAACCGAAGTTTACACTATCATATAGATGACTAATATGCAGAGTCAATTCTAATACTTATTGTACGTTGTTTATAGGTAGTACAGCAAGTTTTTTGTTTTTAAATGCTATGTAATTGTGATTTCAAACAGCTTCTTTTTTTATTGTTTCAAACTTTTTTCACAGTTTATCGTTGCCTTTTCACAATGTTCAATGTACGTATTCAGGACTGACACCATATCCTTCTGTTCCTCTTCAGGCATTCTATCATACTGCTTTTGAAAATCAAGAGCTTCTGCACATACTTCTTCCTTCATGACACACTCATCTGTTTGAGGAGTTTTATCAGATGTGCTCTTAACCGATATTTTCGGGTTACAACCTGTGAGTATAATTCCAACTCCGATAATAAATATAAGGAAATTAAGTGAAAGGTTTTTTTTCATATTACGATTGCCCCTTTTAATAAATTTATTATAATTACTGTTATTTAATGCAAAAAATCTTATTTATTACAGAAGACACACAGTTTTAAGGGACAAGCTCTTCAGGCTTAAAAAAGAAGTTTGATTCCGTTTCAGCGGTTTCAGGTGCATCAGAGCCGTGACATGCATTACGCCCTATTGAGGAACCGTACAGCTTACGGATGGTTCCTTCGTCGGCTTTTGCAGGGTCTGTGGCGCCCATTACTTTTCTCCATAGAGCGATTGCCTCAATGCCTTTAAGCGCAAGCACCATGATTTTTCCGGAGGAAAGGAAAGCGACCAGTTCGTCAAAAAAGGGTTTCCCTGTATGAACCGCATAGAATTGAGCAGCTTCTTCCGGTGAAACATGAAGCACTTTAATGCCGATTATAGAGAAGCCCTCCTGTTCTATCCTGTCAATGATTTTACCTGAGAGTTTCTGTGCAAAAGCGTCGGGTTTGATGATTGCTAAAGTCCGCTGCAGGTTCTGATTATCCATACTGTTTTGCTCCTTCATAAAGAAATGCTTTGGTTAATCGTAATAATTAGTTAGAGTCGCAAAATATAAATAATAGTTCATTACATCCCCAACCCAGATAAAATATATCTATCGGTGGGGATAGTTATTACTGAGGGAAGAAAGGAATATCTCAATTTTTTCTCATTTATATTTTGTGGGATATATATATATATTCTTTAGAACCTTAGAATTAATTATCTTCGTTTTTTCGTAGATAATTTATTCGTGAAGGTTCTTATCCAGCTTCGCTGGATTAAAGGTTAACTGGATTAGAGGTTAAATAGTATATACATATTGGGAATTGATAATATTATAGCGGTTCCATAGTTTATTTTATTATTCTTAATGAATGAAAGATACGGTTATCTACTATTAAGGGGATATCTATGAAAAGAATTTTAATAACTCTTGCAACAATAATGATTATACCTATAGCTCTTTTCGCCCAGACTACGGAAACACCCTCTCAGGATAGCGTGAAGGATGAGAGCTCCGTTGAAAA
>JAUXBV010000552.1 GCA_030619215.1 Fibrobacterota bacterium
CTGTAAACTATCCCGCAACTGCAAGGAAAACCGCAAAAGCCCCGAGAATAACACCGATTAATATTTTAATAAGCGTTAGATGTTTCTGAGTTGTTTTTGCCAGTTCGTTCCATTTCATTCCATAATAGGCAAGGACCATAACAATCATGAGAGGAAGTACAAAAAGGAAATTGTAAAAAATCAGGTAGAGCCAGCCTTTCATGTGAAACCCGGCAGCTTTTGTCATAAGAACAATTGTCGGGAGGTAAACCTGTCCTGTGCAGACAGCTTCAAGCAGGGTAACCAGAAACCCCGTGATAATAGCGCCGGTTATAAGCCGGGTTCCGCTCAGGTTACCTGAAATTATTTTGTGGATTCTCAGTTTCAGGGATTTTGGCAGTTGAAGTTTAATAGACTCGGTTTTACCCGATTTGCTGTAAGAGAATGCGTCAATGAAGCTTGCGATTGACACTATGCCTGCCAGTGCAACAGCGGACCATCGAATAATCTCCGAAATCCAGTAATACTGCTCCAGTAAAGTAAGTGCCTTGAAAGCTCCGAGTCCCATAAGAAGATAGGTGATAAAGACAGCAGCGGTAAATGATAATCCGATAACCAACACTTCCAGGCGTTTGCGTTTCTGTGTGGCGAGAAACGAAATAAGAAAAATCATTGTTGCAATTGCACAGGGATTGATGCCGTCAATCAAACCTGCGAAAAAGATTCCTAAAAAAGTAAATTTTTCAATACGTTTTTCGAGGTCTTGTTTATACCGGGAAGTATCTATTGCAGTGCATTTTTTCACCCATTTATCAGGATTGGAAATGTATTCCTCAATAAGTTTTTCAGCCGATTCCATGATCGGCTCATACCCTGCAAGGAAAGTATCCGGTAAAAAAAGCTCCTGCGGATATGTTGCAATAACATTGTACTCTTCTTCGAATTTAATTAACAGTTGGAAACTTTTCTCGTCATCAATATTATGATATTCTATAGAAAGTTTATCAGGGTATCTCTCAGAAAGCGGCTCCAAAAGCACCTGCTTAATTTCAAGACACTCTCCACAGGTGCGGGAACCGAAGAAATAGACTGTCAATTTATCAGGTTTTATTTCACCTGAGAAACTGTTGGTAAGTGATATAAATATTAGACACAGGTACGTAATTAACAGTAAAGGCTTTTTCATTGGAATTATCAGCTTTTTATAGCATAATAGTAATTGATACATTTATTTATTACAAAATATAACTTCAGCATACCAAGCAGTAAGTAACTTAATAGTATCGATTGCCTTGAAAAATTAATTTACATTTTTATTGAGATAGATTAAATTATTTTGTTATACTAAAGCACAAGGTGCCGATTTATCGGTACAAGGTGCCGATTTATCGGTATAAACCCATGGAAATTATGAAATCAAGAAGTTTTTATTACTGCAGCGTTACTCTTCTCTGTTTTGCTGCTTTTATCTTTGCAGATATCGGGCTGAAAGTAACCCCGGTTCTTGACAAAAAAGCATATAATCCCGGTGATACCGTAATAGTGGCATTGCAATGTAGAATACCCGACAAGTATCATTTATATGGGAATCCTCTTGGCCCGGGAATCGGCAAACCGTTAAAAATAAAAGTTTCCGAGAATAATGGAGTCGAATGGATATATGCAAGAAAAACCCCGGCGTCTAAATTTCATCCGCCAATAGGGGGGTGGGTTTGGGCATATAAACATGAGGCGACTTTTTTCGTTATAGGAACTCTTACCATTGACACTTCCGGATCAGTGAATGATACATTGATTATGGAATCGCTTATATGTGAGAACTCGTGCCTGCCGATTACAAAGGAAGTATCGTTTACCATACCGATAGCACGGGAGAAAGTGAATTACACCTCGTTTTCCGGCAGCCGTTCGCTGCGTAATATCTATAAAATCACAAAAGAGATGGATATTGACTGGAAACAGGAGAGGGCTGTCGGCCTTAAACTCGATGGAAATTTAATAGATATTTCTCTCGGTGATAAAGTCCGGGAAGAGATAATACCGGAATGGGATTACAAAACTCAGGAAAAAAAGTTTGAATATAATATTTTTTTAGCAATTATTCTTGCATTTATTGCAGGTATTATCCTGAATGTGATGCCCTGTGTCCTTCCTGTGCTTGGGGTTAAAATCCTTTCATTTTCACAGGGGGTTGGCAGCGACAGGAGGATGGCTGTACTACGAAGCCTGGCATTTTCAGCGGGAATGATTTTAATCTTTCTTGTGTTAGCCTCTTTTGCAGCTTTTGCAGGCCTGTCGTGGGGTGAGCAGTTCCAGAACCCAAAGGTGCTTGCTGCAATTATCTGTATCATCTTTGTTTTTGCCCTGGGAATGTTTGACATTTTTATTATCATTGTGCCCACAGGCATAACCGCACTAACACAGAAAAGCATACATAAAAAAGTTTTTCTGGATGATTTTATTAAGGGGATGTTTACAACTATTCTTGCTACCCCGTGCAGCGGCCCGTTACTCGGCGCAACGCTTGCATGGACACTGCTACAACCCCCTGCGGTTATTTATATAGTATTTGCCTCTATTGGCGCTGGCATGGCTTTTCCATATATTCTGTTCTCTTCCTCTTCGCGTCTCATGAAACTGATACCAAAGCCTGGAAAATGGATGGAGGATTTTAAATACTTAATGGGATTTCTTCTCATTGGTTTTGCTATTTACCTGATGATCGGATTGCTAAAAGGCATGATAATCCCAACCGTCGGGCTCTGTGCGGTACTGGCTTTGGCTGTTATGGTTTATACGCGGTTTTCACCATTTGGTGCTTCAATAAAAAGAAAACTGATTTCAGGAGTTATTACAATTTGTATAGCAGTCCTTGGATGGCATGTGAATTTTAATATTATATACAGTTTTCTATCGGAAGAGAAAGCGTTACTAGCAGAAGAGGAATCCGGCACGTGGGAGGAGTTTACCCCTGCGAAATTACTCAGCGCCCATGCTACCGGGCAGCATGTGATAGTTGATTTCACCGCAAACTGGTGCATGAACTGCCAGTTTAATAAAGTAACAGTCTACCATAGTAAAGAAGTGAATGACGTA
>JAUXBV010000547.1 GCA_030619215.1 Fibrobacterota bacterium
AGTACTCATTATAGAAGCGGACAGGTCATATCAAATATGCCCTGCCGCTTAACTCACTATTACCGGGATGTATTTTTAAACAATAAATAGCGGAATTTTATCTTTAAGGAAAATATCTGTAAATATCTTTTCTGTGTATTACACGCATTAAAGTGATACAATTATCTTCACTTTTAAAACCAATTCTATAATCATCTACTTTTATTCGATAATAATTTTTAAAGCCCGCGAGTTTTTTAACATCTTTAATTTTAGAAATATTTTGTTTTGAAGGTAAAGTTGAAAAGCAGAGTGTTTTAATGGTTATATAATATTTTGTTTTTCGAAGCTTTTTTAAATCTTTAATAAAACGGGTGTTATACTTAATTTCAAGCATTTTTCAGTAACCTTAAAGCATCTTTCTTATTCATAACCGGAGAACCTTCCGCTTCCTTCATTGCATTACCTAATCCATAATCTTCGAGAAGCTCTAAGATTTTATTATATTCCCGCACTGGAATAATAATATATTCTACCTCTCCCTTACCGTTTGCAATTACCTGCTCATGTCCGATTTTCTTTTGTAAAATATTCATCTTTTTATAACTCCTTCAATAAAATCAGATTCCTTATCCATAAATATA
Organism: Fibrobacterota bacterium; assembly: GCA_030619215.1. GTDB lineage: Bacteria > Fibrobacterota > Chitinivibrionia > Chitinivibrionales > JANQEN01 > JAUXBV01. The sequence goes on from JAUXBV010000547.1 coordinate 624, forward strand.
TCATATTTAAATAAATACCGATACAATAATTATCATCGATATTGATTTTTTTTAATGAAATTGTCAAACCCCACTTTGGATTTACAACGCCCAACATTAATTTTGTGAGGTACTTGAAACTTATATATCCCTGTTAAATTCTAAATTAACATTTGAAATTGAACATTTATCATTGAACATGCTTCGGCGGCTTAACAATGAATGTCATAATACCGGCAGTAACTAAAAGTATTATTGATGTATAAAAAGCGAAATTGTAGCTGCCGCCCCATGACTCTACTATCTTGCCCGCATAGACTTTGGCTGCAAATTGAGCTAAAATAAATCCGCCGATACCCCAGGCAGTAAACACGAGCCCGTAATTCATTCCAAAATTCTTCAAGCCAAAGAAATCTTTAGTTATTGAAGGGAACAATGCCAGGTTGGAGCCATAGTTGGCGCCAACAAACATAGACACTAAAATCAGCACAGGAGCGATTGCCAGTTTACTCCCCTCTGCGCTTGCTACGGACAATACAAATATTGTAATAGCCTGAAGAACAAAGAATAAAAATAAAGTCAAATTGCGCCCGAGTTTATCCGAAAGGAAACCTGCAAGAACCCTTCCCCCGCCGTTACCGATAGCCAATGCCATAACAGCAGCGACGCCAACACCCATTGCACTGCCCAGAATCATAACATCTCCTGAGCCTGCATTTTTAATTATACCTTTAGCAGCGGAAATAACCATTAATCCGGCGCCTGCGCCGCATGCATACATAAACCATATTATATAAAATTGCCATGTCTTCAGCATTTCGCTGGGAAGAAAATCTTCCTTATGAACGACTTTTTCAGCGTCCCCGTTGTTCGAGGCGGGTTCTTCAGGTTTAAATTCTTTTGGCGGTGAAACAAGGAGCTGAGCCAGAATTATAACAACAACAAGAAATCCGATACCCAGTGACATCATCATTATTTTAAGCCCGAATTCAGCGGCAAGCCACCTGGAAAGGGGAGCTGCATAAACCGAAGCCAGGCCGAAACCGGATACTACCAGCCCTGCAATCAGGCCTGTCTTTGCTTTGGGAAACCACTTGACAGCAGGTGGTGTTGCGGAAGCATACCCGAATCCGATGCCCGAACCGGCCAAAACACCGAAACCTATAACATACCCTGCAACCGACTGAGTCATACTGGCTACTATCATACCTATACCTACAAGTAAACCGCCAATAGACGCGACCAGGCGTGGGCTCAGTTTATCCTGCATGCGCCCAGCAGGGATCATGACAATGCAGAAAACCAGGCATGCGACCGAATAAGGTAAAGTCCTTTGATCAGGAGACCATCCCCATCCGGCGTCTTTGATAGCTCCGCTGATAATACTCCAGCTATATAAAACGCCCAGCGCCAGATTAATTCCTAACCCTGCAAACGTCACCCGCCAACCATGATTTTGAACAGATCGCGTATCTTCTGTCATGGTAATTCTCCCTATTTATTGCAAATTAGAAAAAACAACGGATATTACCGGTCTGATGATGAATGTACACCATCAAACCGGCCTCAAAAAAAAACATATACTCGAATTTTATTTAGTTTTGGAAACTCCTCCGACCCTCGATCAGCCTCTCTACCACACTTGGATCAGCAAGGGTAGTGATGTCTCCCAGGTTATCGGTTGTATTTTCAGCAATCTTACGGAGGATACGACGCATGATTTTACCCGAGCGGGTTTTGGGGAGTGCAGGTGCAAACTGAATAGCTTCCGGTGCTGCAATGGGTCCGATCTCCTTGCGGACATGTATAATAAGTTCCTTCTTTAACTCATCATTTTCTTCAACACCTTCGACTAAAGTAACGAATGCGTAAAGCCCTTGGCCTTTAATTTCGTGAGGGATCGGTGTTACTGCCGCCTCTGCAACTTTTTTATGGCTTACAAGCGCGCTTTCAACCTCTGCGGTTCCAATACGGTGCCCTGAAACGTTGACCACATCGTCGATACGTCCCATAAGCCAGTAATCGCCTTCCTCATCGATACGGCACCCGTCACCGGCAAAGTAGATGTCGTTATACATTGTAAAGTACGTATCAACGAACCTGTTATGGTCACCCCACATAGTCCGCATCATGCCGGGCCACGGCTTTCTGATACACAGCTTGCCGCCTTCATTACGGTCACACTCGCTACCGTCATCACGAAGTACAACAGGGTCAACGCCAAAGAACGGACTGTTTGCACTTCCCGGCTTTAGTGTATGAGCACCCGGCAGGGGTGTAATCATAAATCCGCCGGTCTCGGTCTGCCACCAGGTGTCAACGATCGGGCAACGGCTGTGCCCTATTTTTTCATAGTACCACATCCAGGCTTCCGGATTGATGGGCTCACCGACGCTGCCGAGGATTCTTAATGTGTCAAGTTTATATTTTGCCGGCCACTCTTCACCGAGTCTCATAAGAGCCCGGATAGCGGTCGGCGCTGTGTAAAAAACAGTCACTCCGAATTTATCGC
>JAUXBV010000155.1 GCA_030619215.1 Fibrobacterota bacterium
GCCCGGAATTGCAAAATTTCTATAAAGAAAAACTGCTTTTTAAAGAAGTGGCTAAAGTAAAGTACAATGATTCTGACACGAAGTGGATTGTTTATAGAAGGAACTTTATTGACGACAGAAAAAACAGGCCATTATGCCCAAGCATTCCCTACTTAGAAGACTTTTATTTTAATATATTATTGCCTATCTGTAATCAATAACAAAAAAAATCCTAAACCAAACAACTCATCTTTTTGCTCCTTATCCTATTTTAAGCGCTTTCAAGTCAATCAAATTTTTATCCTTGATTATCACTTCTGTTCATATCATCTAAATTTAACTATTTTCTTCATATGAAAAACCTCCTCCGCTGCCTTACAAAAAAAATAATCCGCTTATACTCAAGGCATATAATCAAAAACAGACAACGACCTTACGACACCCATACATGTCATCGAATTGCCTATTTCATAGCAGGTGGTATCGGTGATGCTGTAATGGCCTACCCTGCCATACAATTTCTTAAACAAAAGTTACATAATGTAAAAATCGACGTCTTTGTCCCTACGAAAAAGTATTCAATCATTTCGGCACTATTCGAAGATCTGCGGGTAAAGCCGTTAAAAGTTACTCCGTCTTTTATTCTCAGGTACCTGTTGCCAAAAAACCGTTTTGACCTTTCTTTTACAAATGCAACGGCAGTATTTAAAGTTAGGGTTGAGCTTATGTCTTTCATGTCGAGTCGCATGGCGTATGGATTCAGGTATAAGGAGGAAAGGCGGGAGGACAGGCTGTACAGAAAGTCCATGATATTCTCTGAAGTTACCCATGCAATTGAGCAGAATATACAACTCGTTTCCGAAACAATAAAAATGCCCTATACAAAAGCAGATCTCAATATATCTGCTAAAGATCATGACCAAAAAAAATCTACAACAAAAGATGTTATTATTCATCCGGGCTCTGAAACCGGTTATGAGACTAAGCGATGGCCAATAAAAAATTTTATTGCGACAGCTTCGAAATTGGTTGGAAAGGGATATAGCGTTACAGTATTGCTTGGCCCCTCGGAAAAGAATTTACATGAGGCATTTACTGCAATTAATTCTGTTCCTATGCTTATTGAGCCGGATATTCATGAGTTAATTACCAAGTATAAAAATGCTGCGCTGTTTATCGGAAATGATTCAGGACCTGCGCATCTTGCGGCTTTTTATGGCATTCCGGCTGTTATTCTATTCGGCCCGATAAATCCTGAGAGAAGCGGACCAATCGCCATTACCAACACTTCGATTTATAACAACATTGAATGCTCACCATGCCATTTTACTTTGGCCGGCTGCCTGGATAACCGGTGTATGAAATCGATAACTGTTGAGCAGGTTTGGAAGGAAGTGGAGAAAAAACTGATTTAAAAAAAAGGAAGATGCTAGTTACTGGATGCTGGATGTTGTAATTATAATATTTCAGCTTTTATCCAGCATCCAGCACCTATCATCCAGCATCCACCATCTATCATCCAGCATCAGCACTTCTCAAGCAGCAACATATATTTTATACCAAATTGCCTTAGTACTTTAGTGCAAAAGGAATGTTCGATCAAGCAATTCGGCATAACTGATTGTATGAGACTGCGTTCTGACAATCAGTATACACATACAATTCACTCACTGTTTAAAAGTACGATTTGTCTAGCCATATGAACTACCTGGGATTTACCCTCGACCCATTTCAGGAAGAAGCTTTCAAAGCTATCGACGATGCAAAGTCATGTATCGTATGCGCTCCAACCGGGTGCGGGAAGACACTTCTTGCCGAATATGCGGTTGAAGTCTCTTTAAAGTCAAACCTGCGGGTTATCTATACTGCGCCGATTAAAGCCCTATCCAATCAGAAGTACAGAGATTTCCGCAAGCGCTTCGGAGAAAAAATAGTTGGTATCCATACCGGTGATGTCACTATAAACCCGGAAGCTCCGCTTCTCATAATGACCACTGAGATTTTTCGCAACCTGATCCTCGAAGACTCTGACCGGCTGAATGATATCCATTATGCAATCTTTGACGAGGTTCACTACCTGGATGACCAGGAGCGTGGAACGGTATGGGAAGAGAGTATCATCCTTGCTCCTGCTGGGATACGCTTTCTGTGCCTGAGCGCTACGGTGCCTAATATCAACGAACTTGCTTCCTGGATGAGCTCTGTCCGTAATTCGGATTTCATTGTAATTACAGAAGATAAACGGCCGGTACCTTTGCGGCACCGCCTTTACAGTGCAAAGTACGGGCTGATGAATCTTAAAGGCGTAAGAAAGAAGTATAGGAAAAAGTTGTCTGAACGAAAGAAATTTTTCTACAGAAGACCATCATCAAAGAGAATAGTATCACAGGTCGTTAATGAAGGCAACTTCCCAATCCTCTATTTTTGCTTTAACCGGCGGGCATGTGAAAGAAATGCACAACTTCATTCAAAATTAAACCTGTTAACCGATACTGAAAGGTCACACCTCAATGCAATGGTCAACGACCTTATCTCGCAATACAAGCTTGAGGGGTATGACAGGCTTGAACACATGCGCGTGTTATGGAAATCGGGGTGTGCTTATCATCATGCTGGCATCCTTCCTGCGGCAAAGGAGATAGTAGAACGGCTATTTACAACAGGCTTTATCAAGCTTCTCTTCTGCACGGAGACATTTGCGCTTGGTATTAACATGCCGGCAAGCTCGGTGATATTCGACGAGCTGGAGAAGTTTAACGGCGTTGACTTTGAATACCTTACCACACGTCAATACCATCAGATGGCGGGAAGAGCGGGCAGGCGCGGTATGGACGAGGTGGGATATGCTTACTCTCAGATAATTCCGGAGGCAACAAATCCAAAAGAGATCGAGCGTATCTTTTATCATAAGAGTGAAATGATAAAGAGCCGCTTCTGTGCCTCCTACTCTACCATCCTGAATCTGTACAGCAAAGTGGGTGAAGAGGCTTATAAAATTTTCAGAAAGAGCCTGCGGAACTATAAAAAAGGGCAGTTCCCCTATACAAAAGAATACCAGCACCAGGAAACACAGATTCGTAACCGCATCAGCTTTCTGCAGGCTGCGGGATTTCTTGAGGATACCAGGTTAACAAAAAAAGGGGCGCTTGCTGCTGCGGTAAGCGGTTATGAAATCCAGGCTGCCGAGCTGTATTACAGCAGAAGCTTTGACGAATGTACGCCCCTGCAACTGTGTGTTGTTCTCGCCTCCCTCGTCACTGAAGAAAGACGCAGGAAGGGTAAGGCTGCGGACATTGCCTTTCGTTTCCACGGGGAGAATGTGATCCGCAAGCTGCGTAAAATGGAGGTTAAATTCAACATAAACCTACCCATCCGGGAAATGGATTTCTCGCTTGCAGCGCCGGTGTTTGCCTGGGCAAACGGGTGCTCCCTTGCAGAGCTGGAATCTTACGGTGTACCGGAAGGCGACCTCGTACGGATTCTGCGTATGTCAATACAACTGATGCGCACACTGAGAAACAAAATTGAAGATCCCGCCATCTCCGACCGAATGAATGAGGCGTTACTTTTAATAAACAGGGGTATTGTAGACGCCCAGGCAGAACTGGAAGTGGAATAGGGGTAAGAAATCCTTTGTCACACTATACACTGCAGTATTATATTCGTTACTATGCCGGATATTTTACACTATGACTTCATGAGAAATGCCCTGCTTGCCGGGATTCTGGTAAGCATCGCCTGTGGAATAGTCGGGACCCTCGTTGTTGTCAACAGGCTTTCGTTCCTCTCCGGCGGTATTGCCCACTCAGCCTACGGAGGACTCGGACTGGCAGCGTACCTCAAATGGCCTCCTTTGGCCGGAGCCATTCTGTTCACCTCCCTCGCATCACTATTGCTCGGCGCTGTAACCATGCAAAAAAAGGAAAGGGCCGATACCTTTATTGGCGTGGTTTGGGCGGTCGGGATGGCCTTTGGAATTATTATGATAGACCTGACAAGAGGCTACTATGTCGACCTGATGAGCTATCTTTTCGGAAGTATCCTGGCTGTCTCAAAAGGTGATCTACTTTTAATACTTATCCTCGATATAATTATAATCGTTTTGGTGACTTCACTTTATAAGGAGTTTCTCGGAATATCATACGACAATGAATATGTTCAGATAAGCGGTGTTCCCGTAAAGCTGCTCTATTACATCCTCTTTTTACTTATCGCATTATCAGTTGTCATGCTTATTCACATAGTCGGCCTCATTTTAATTATCGCCCTCTTTACCATACCCGCAGCAATCGCGGAAAAATGTATTAAAAACCTCAAAGGAATAATGGTCCTGGCATCAGCCCTTGGTGTATGCTTTACCATTGGCGGGATTATTCTCTCGTACTTTCTTAATTTTACAACAGGCGCTGTTATCATTATGCTTGCCGGGGTGAGCTACCTGTTTGTTGAGCTGTTTTTAAGGGTGAGAAAAAAAAGAATAGCACACAGATGACGCCGATTCATTATGGAATAACCCCCACTACCCAATCTACTACTAGGTCTTCATACTTCCGGGCTGCTTCAACCATTGCAGCTCCATTAGTGTTGCCGATATCTTTCAGGAATCCGGCAAACTGCGGCTCGGTATATTCATCAGGATGCACGCAGCAATTATTCGGATTTTTACTGTCACCCCAATAATCAGCGATATGCTTCCCTGCAACGAATGGATAAAACACCATGTTGCGGTGCGCTGCAATTCCAATCCACTCCTCATGAAGCTTATTCGTTTTACCTATGTAATGAGTATAATCTGTATGGTCTTTTAACACCTCATAGTAATTATATGCCTGATCAATGATCACCCGTTCATCTTCACCTCCGTGAATATGCAGAACGGGAATCGTTGTTTTTTTAATAAACTTTGTACCGTCATAAGGCTCGTCATCCAGGAAGAATCCGCCGGGAAAATCCGTTCCCATTGACAAGTCCACAACCTCCTCCGGCGAATCCATCGCTGATTCTAAAATAACGCCTGCAAAGCTGTTCTTATGGCTCGACGCACCTGCCAGGTAACTTGCCGTTATTCCGCCCATGGAGTAACCATACACAATAATTTTATTGGCGTCAATATCGTGGCGGCTCTTTAAATAGGTGGCAGCAACTTCTGCATCCTTTTTTATGTTTTTGCGGCTCGTTTCTCCCCTGGATAATCCATAACCGCGATAGGTAATAATAAAAACATTTGCTCCCATATTCCACAGCGCAACTGCCCGGTACCAATAGCGAAACATGGTGCCGGAATTGCCATGCAAATATAAAAACGTTACTGATTCATCAATTAACGGACAGGTATCAGGGGGACAGGAGCCCGGCGCAGGCATAAACACACCATGTATATAATTATTATGGCCCGACAATTGATCCGGAGCGATAAGCTCTCCGCCAGACACACTCAGGTAAATCTCCTTCTCAATCTGTGAAGAGCCGATCCATGAAGGCGGATTATCTCCCACATATAAAGGTAGTCCGTGATAGTCCCCTTCAATAGAATCCGCTTCTTCACCCTCCCACAGGAAAAAGTCAAGCTTTATGCAGGTAAAGCAGATCAATAAGAGAATAATTATGCAGCAGAACATTTTTTTCATAACGCATTCCTTTTTTAATATCAAACCTCACGTATAGCATAGATATTATTTTGATCGTCCAAAATCCCAACTGAAGCCCAGGGACATGCCGAAAACACCGTACTTCCTGTCGTCTTCTGTATTGTCAACTATATACACCCAGTCGACCTGCGACCCATAAAGATTATAGGCAATATCAAAGAACGTGCATTTAAGGGACAGGCTTGCGCGGTCCCTAATAATAAACTCAGTACCAAGGAATGGATTGACCTGTACAAAATTCGTATTGTCGTGGGGGCGGTAAAAATTAAGCCCCAATGCCATACCGACAAACGGGTTAATCCACCTGTAGCGAAAGCCGCCTGCCAGCTCAAACGCAGGCAGCACCACAAAGCCGCTTTTAAAATCAGTAACCCACTGCAGCGCAAAAGAGCCTCCCGCTCCCCATCCCCTATCCGGCGAATCTTCCTGACGGCGAATACCTGGCTGTATGGGAACCCAATAGATTCCGGTAATCAAATCCAGCGGAATACCGGGTATGATCGGCGCCGTTAAATTATAGTGCACTGCAATATCCAGATCCTGCAATAAACCATAGCGGCCACCGACAAAAAGATTCGGCATCGGCAGCGGAGGGCCCAAACTGGTGAAAAAAGGGCCTCCCAACGTAACATCCATACCCTTATTCCCTTTACCGATAGTGCGTACCTGGCGCGTGGCCGTGCAGGAGAGAAACAGCATGATAAAGGTCAACAGGAATCCACAATGCAAAAAGTATTTAGTTCTTGAACTCATTATAATTCCTCAATTCAATACTTAAATTTCATTTATTAATAAATACAACCAGCATACTCTATGTAAATTAAGAACACTCTCTGTTAATGTCAATATTTTTAATCTTTTTAGGACCGGATAGTTATTACAGTTAGAATATTATGAATATACTTATATTTTTGGCGTTTAAAGCATTTGTAAGTATTGTAAATAAGAAAAAAAGTTCGTTTTAATGCTGTCGCAAGTGTTGTCGCAACACTGGAAAGTAGGAAAACACTATATCGGTTTTGCTCTCGTAATACCGGAAAGTACGAAAACACTATATATTTTTGGTTCTCGCAACACGTGAAAGCAGCAAAAATGAATCGAATTTGGCTGTTGGAGGTGTTGGGTGTGAGATTACTCGATCACACGGAATTTAATTAGGAGGATATTGGTTTTACTAAGAAAAATAGAACGTTTGAAATCACTTGCCCCAAGGGGACTTGGTACTGGAAAATGCACCTTACACACCCAACTTGGGAGGGTCGAAAAACGGCGTCCTTTGGGTCAAGTGCATTTATTGGTTCGACGCTAATATTCAACCTATTGTCAAACAATTTCTTCCCGCTGCTTTACACTTATACAAAAGAGTATCGGCTCTTTTTATGAGGCTATCAATAGTGTCATTTTCGTTAACGAGTGTTGCTCCAATTGAAATCGTTACATATAACTTTTCTTTTTCATGAATTAGATATGAATTTTCTATCAGTAAACGAAGCCTGCCTCCCAGCAGCTCAAGTTCTTTGTCGTTTATGTTACGTATAATACCAAGAAACTCTTCACCTCCCCATCGACCATAAAGGTCAAATGGTCTGGCGTTGGCAACAAAAGTATTCGCAATATATTTCAGAACATCATCACCTAAATCATGACCATAAGTGTCATTAAATTTTTTGAAATGGTCAATATCTATAAATAAAATACCGAATGGCATATTATACATAGCGACATAAGTAATTGCCGTTTATAATATGCAGAATATATATTTTTAGCATGACGGTAAAAATTGATGATCCGCATGTA
>JAUXBV010000455.1 GCA_030619215.1 Fibrobacterota bacterium
AATATTCAACATTTTTTATTGGAATTAGGAAAAGGTTTTGCATTTCTTGGACGCCAAAAAAGATTACAATTTGATAGCGATTATTTTTATGCAGACCTTGTTTTTTACAATTGTATTCTGAAATGTTATCTGCTTATAGATTTGAAAATTGGAGAATTAACCCACCAAGATGTAGGACAAATGGATAGTTATGTTAGAATGTTTGATGATAAATATTTAACCGAGGGTGATAATCCAACCATTGGTCTTATCTTATGTGCAAAAAGAAATGAAACGATAGCAAGGTATTCAGTTTTAAAAGATAATAAACAGCTTTTTGCATCAAAATATATGCTTTACTTACCTACAGAAAAAGAACTTGCATCAGAACTAAAACGAGAACAAAAATTGCTGGAACAGAAGCAACAAACAAAAGAAGTCACACCGATTCTAAAATCTGGAATAAAGAAATCCAACATAAAAGATAAGAAGAAAAAAGCAAAAGGCGGCGGCGGAAAAGATTGAAATATGGTAGGTTCCAATTTTCATCAAACAACACAGAAAGCTGTAAATGGTAGAGCTCACTTCCAGCATTTCTGAAACGGTGGTTCGCAGGTTGGGAGCAATTACGAGATTCTCAGGGGCTTTAAAATTAAAATTTTTCCAAGCCATGAGTTTTTCGACAGACTCAACATAAAAAGATTTACATTTTTAAATAATAAGGAAAAATATATACTGATATTGAAAAAAAGTAAAAGCTGGTTATATAAAAAAAGGCTGTGCTGCAAAGGAGCAACACAACCTTTTAAAAATCATCATTGAAATTTTTACTATTTAGAAATATCCTCCTCAGGAATATCTTCCTTAGAAATTTCCTCCTTAGAAGTATCCTCCTTAGAAACTTCCACCGTAGAAATTTCCTCCGTAGAAATTTCCTGCTTGGAAATATCCTTCAATGCCTGGGCTACAGCTTTACTGAGCTCTACATCTTCACCATCACTCTCCTGAATTTCTTCCAGCTTCTTTATAGCATAGCAGCAGTCGTTTTCATTGAGCCTGTCGGCTTTACCAAGCCTTCCAAGAGTTACTGTTGCGCAGAGCCTCATATCAGGATACTTTAATGCCCCGATCAGGGTTCGGACTCCCAGTCTCTCCAGCCTTTGAAAAGTCCTCATGGTTACGTCCCTGACCAATGGGTCTGGATCAGCGAGGTGTTTTTGCAGGTAAGGTATAAAGTTGACAGGAATAACATTCAATTCTTCAATAATAGCAATAGCGGCATAACGCACATAAGTGTCTTCATCGTTCATGCCCAGGATAAAGGTATAATTAACCTCCTTACTACCCATGTTAGCCTTGATAGCACCCAACGCTTCAAGCGCCATTCTCCGTACCTCGGCATTGCGGTCCTTTCTGAACAGTTTAATCAGGTCGTTTGTTGCGATCACAGCCCCAGGTCCCATAAGGCTGATTTCCATCAGGGTTTCCAGTTTGGTGTTAGTGTCTTCAACAAAAAGCTTGGGGGAATATTTCCTGCTGAATTTTGAAGCTGTTAAACAATTTATTGAAAGTGTTAATAACAGAAGAGTGCCCACGAACGTGTTTATAATTTGAATCTTTCTCATAAAGGCCCTTTCGTTTATTAGGCATTTTATTTGATCTGTATTGTTTTAAAAACTATTAAAACAGGATCAAGGAAATTAGTCAACATATTTCGCCAATACATTTCGTATTCTAGTAATATAAGCAATTTTTTTTAATTATTCCGTAAAAAATCGGTTCCTATTCTAATAATTCCGTATGGAAAATCCGGAAATACTGCAAATCATATAGACCAGGTGCATAAATTGAATAATCATACTTACAAATTATATTTCATTGCATTGTCATTTATCCCGTTTTTTTTAAGGTGAAGAGAGCATCAATAAACGATTTAGCTTTAGTGTATTGTGCGGTATAAACCGTATATTTCAGGTTTTTCTCATTATCCATAATTAATATAATATACCATTCTTTTGACCACCGTTTTTTTTGCTTAATTTTAATTTTTCCGACATTATTGAAGTATACCACCGTATTCCAGGGTATTGTATAACCATCCATGGTGTTGGTTTTCGTAGCATACATCTTAAAATACCGGTCTGTTACCTCAACCTTGATTGGCGCCAATTCGTTTGGCTGCTCCTGCACTAACTGTTTAACTATCTCCTTAGCTTCCGTTGGGTTTGTATTCGCAGTATTGGGAGAATAATGAATTGTTGAGCAACCTGTCAGGAATATCAATAAAATTACGGTAAGAAAATATTTTTTGTTCATAACTACCCCTCCACTTCATTAAAGGTGGCTAAAATTATTATAACCTCATCCCAGGCTGTTCTAATTGGTGAAGTTTTCAATGTAAGAGTACAACACCAATTACGTGGACAGGGGGCGCACACGAAAAACCAGGGATGAAGTTTAAATTTTTTACATGTGTATTCACTTGACTGGTGTACATGAGCTTTTAAGTGTCATACCCGCGAAGGCGGGTATCCAGACGCGGTAAAATGCTTAAGAAACTGGATTCCCACCTACGTGAGAATGACAGATAAGAGAGTATTTCCTTTAACACCATTGAAAGAAATACCAACATTTTCCTATTCCCGCACTCCAACCATGATCTTCTTTAACTGTTTTTTTCCTCCGTTCTGAAATCCAAGTGATTCAGTTACATCTTCCATCTCAATAATCGCAGCATACATACCTGATCCAACAGTCCTGTCATTTTCATTCTTGATATTCCATACATATACCAAGCTCTTTTTCTCATCCCACCAGGCCATCTCGCTTCGTGCAACCACCTGATTCCCCACAGCATCAAAGATAGACATATCGCCTTCGAGCTCCAGGTCAGTTAAAAACTCTCCAATATTATCGGGATCCGGTACAACCATGATCAACATACCATAATATGAGCCACCGGTGGCCTGTGATAAACCAAGGTCATCCAAAATTCCCTGGTTATTTAAAACCGTTATTATTTCTGATGGTATGATATTTATATGAATATTAGTGAGGTCTACCGGTGAAACAGCTTTTGGTATAAAGGTATACGGCATCACTTTTCGTTCAACATACAGCTTGCGTCGGGTATTTTTATTGTTATTCTGGAAGTTACCCTGGGTATCTGATACGCGGCCGGTTTCTTTAATCCAGAGGGTGTCACCGTTCTCCATATAATCAACGCCACTCAATGAAACAACGTAGAACTTCATCTTATCAGGATCGGGCCGGCTCACACCAGCGAGCTTTACGGTATAAATGGCATTATTGTCCTGGTCAAGAAAATAGAGTGGCTCGTCAGAGGTTACTCTTTCGACCGATTCCGAGAACCTGACTGTCAGGGTATCGGAGACCGTATCAACCATATAATCAACCAGAAAAGCGCTCCTTGCAGCCCAGTGGATTATGGGCGCAATTTTATCAATAATGGTCACTGTTTTTTTATCGATTTTCCCGCCGGTGGAGAAATAGTACTCTTTGATTTCCAGCTTATCATCGTTCGTTATATAGGTCACGGGATCATGCGATTTACCTTCCGTGACCTGTATGTAAAAACCATCCGAAATCAGGCCGGAGCCGGTAGCACTAAAGTCTCTGAAAGCGGGAAAACTGACCGCATTCTGAATAAGCTCCTGTACGTGGGTATCGGTCAGCCCACCGTCAATATCAGTGGTGGATTTTACATAAATGCTGTCAACGCCGCGCGCTCAAGAGTGAAATGACCCTGATCCGAGATATACAGCGTCAGAGGGTTCTCGCCGGCACAGGAGGCCAGCCCTTTTTCATGAAGCTCAGGCCCTGCT
>JAUXBV010000172.1 GCA_030619215.1 Fibrobacterota bacterium
ACTGCCTGATGCATATTTGCATCATGTATTACACTCGTGGTCATCACTAAAAAATATTCCATTATTAAGAGGAAAATTAATGACAAAAGAAAGAAATTTCTTTGGTGGTATATATTATTTTTACTTTTCTTAAAATGTTGAATTCTTATAATAAATTAATGACATTACTCAAAGATATAGAAAGGAAGTAAATATGCGTATCTTTGTCTGTGTAAAACATGTACCTGATACAGCCGCAAAGGTAACCATTAAGGGTACAAACGGTATTGATGAGACGTCAGTCAAATTTGTGATGAATCCGTATGATGAGTATGGTGTTGAAGAAGCTTTGAAATTGAAAAGCCAGGCTGGAGGCGAGGTCGTTATTGTCTGTGTTGGAAAGCCGGGTGCGATAAGTACCATCAGGTCGGGTCTTGCAATGGGTGCGGAGCGGGGAATACTGGTAAAGACCGAGGAAACGGTAGACCAGGTTGTTATTGCCGGGGCTCTTGCCAAGGTGATAAAGGACGAAGGAGAGCTTGACCTTATCTTTATGGGTAAACAGAGTGTTGATATAGAGGGAATGCAAACCCAGTATCGCCTTGGTAAATTGCTTGATATCCCTGTTGCGTCAAGTGTGATCGTATTTAACCGGCAGGATGACAAGGTCGTGGTTGAAAGTGAGATTGAGGGCGGAGCCCGACAGGTAATAGAGATGAAAATGCCCTGCATTGTCGCTGCCATGAGAGGACTGAATGAACCGAGATATCCAAAACTGCCTGATATCATGAAAGCAACAAAAAAACCGGTCAATCAAATTGAGTTGAGCAGCCTTGGACTTGAGGCGCCTGCGAGCAGTATGGTCGTAGAAGAGTTGACATATCCGCCGGAGAAGCCGGAAGGTAAGATGGTGGAAGGCGAAGATCCAAAACAACTTGCGGAAAACCTGGTGAAGTTACTAAAAGAAGAAGCAAAGGTCCTTTAATTTTTCGTGGTATGAACATTAGAAAATAAGGGAGTTAAAAATGGAAAAAGTAGGAGTTTTTATAGAGACAAAAGACAAAGAGATGAAGATGTCTATTCTGGGCGTTATTACCGGAGTGCGTGGTGAGGGCTTTGAGTTGTATGCCTTTGTACTGGACGGAAATGCGGAAAGCTATAAAGACAGTTTACAGGAATACGGCATTAACAAAGTTGTTGACCTCTCAGCAGACAGCCCGACTGCAGAATATGATCCTGAGGTATATGCAAAGGCAATAGTTGATGCATGCAAAGGCCTGGATATAAAAATCATTGCAGGTGTAAATAGTGCTATTGGAAAGGATATACTGCCAAGAGTGGCTGCGGAATTAAATGCAGCATGTATACTAGACTGCGTGTCGGTGAATCTGGCTGAAAAGACGGTTGTTAAATCCAATTATTCCGGTAAGACCATAGCAAAGGTCAGGTTGTCCGGTGAATACTTTGTGTACGGGATACGGCCCAATGCAATTACTGCGGAGCCCGCTCCTGTTACTGCGGAAGTTATAGCCCATAAAGCGCCGGTACAGGATGAGGGAAGACTGGTAATTAAAGAGGTTAAAGCCGGCACAAGCAAAGGCGTTGACCTTACTGAGGCTGAAATTATTATTTCAGGCGGAAGAGCTATGGGGTCGAAAGATAATTATAAAATACTTTTTGATTGCGCTGAGGTTTTAGGAGCGGCGGTAGGGGCCTCCCGTGCTTCTGTTGATGCGGATTATGCACCCCAGAGCATACAGGTTGGCCAGACCGGTAAAACAGTAAGCCCTAACATATACATCGCATGCGGTATCTCAGGGGCTATCCAGCATCTTGCCGGTATGAAAACATCGAAGGTTATTGTAGCGATAAACAAGGATCCGGATGCTCCGATTTTTACAAAATGTGACTACGGTATTGTTGGCGACCTGTTTAAAATAGTACCGGAATTAACGGAGGCTTTGAAAAGGTGACCAATTGATATCTGATAAAGTTATAAAGTTTTGTAAACATTATTCGTAGTATAAATGGTAATGAATTAGCGGAGGTAATATGCCTACAACATCAGAATTGATGAAATTTGCTGCCCCCATGCTTGAAATGGCACAAACCGTTGTGGAGGCAAAGGGAGAAGAGCTGAAGCTGTGCTACCAGTGTGGCACGTGCACGTCTGTCTGCCCCTGGGGAAACCTGAAGGATTTCAATCCGAGAAAACTGATTGAGATGATTCGCCTGGGCTTCGAAGGGTTCGAGGATGATTCCTGGAAGTGCGTTAACTGTAAGCTCTGCTGGGATAAGTGCCCCAATCAGATAAACATTCCTCAGATTTTTCAATCGGTTCGCAGCATTCTTCTGGCATGGAATGCCTGTCCACCGGAGTTGAATATTGCGCTGACCAGCTTGCGGGATGAAGGGAACCCGTGGCAGGAATCAAAAGAGAAAAGGGATGAGTGGACAAAGGATTTTCCGGTACCAGCTTATGAACAGGGAACTGAATACCTGCTCTTTTCATGTTGTACCAATGATTATGACCCGAGGAATAAAAAAGATATCAAAGCGGTAGTTGAAATCCTGAACATGGCAAAAGTAAATTACGGTTACATCGGTAATAAAGAGGTATGCTGTGGAGACATAGCCCTGTCAGCCGGAGAAAATGAAGGATACGGTATGCTGTCAAACAAGAACCTGGAAATATTCAGGGAATTGGCAGTAAAGAAAATTCTTACAATTTCTCCGCACTGTTTGAATGCCTTTAAAAACCGCTATGAATTCAATGAAGGGGAAGAGGTGCAGTCGTCTCACCTTGTTCAGACCTATGCAAAGCTTATTGAAGATAAGGTACTGGAGCCGAAAGGTGAAATTAAAAACAAGGTAACCTACCATGACCCCTGCTACCTTGGGCGGCATAATGATATTTATGATGAACCGCGTTTTATAATCAATTCAATTCCCGGTATAGAGTTTGTTGAAATGAATAATATACGTGAGAACAGTTTCTGTTGTGGCGGCGGTGGCGGCGGTTGCTGGCTTGAAACCGTGAAAGGTGAGAGGCTCGGGGACCTTCGGGTGCTGGAAGCGGTAGAAACCGGAGCTGAAGTAATTATTACTGCCTGTCCCTACTGCGTGCAGATGCTCGAAGCAAGCATACTGGGGCTTGGGATAGATGAAAAAATAAAAGTAAGAACAGTGTCTGAACTGTTATTATCATCATTGAAAAACGAGGAACTATAACATGGCAGCATCAAAAATAAAAAAAGTCGGCGTTTTTGTATGTCATTGTGGAGTTAATATCTCCTCTGTTGTTAATATCGAGAAGGTAGTGGAAGCCGTGAGCAAGCTGCCTGAAGTGACTGTTGCCCGTGATTATAAATTTATGTGCTCTACTCCCGGCCAGGAGTTAATAGGTAAGGAGATAAAGGAACAGGGCCTTGAGAGGGTTATTGTCGCTGCGTGTTCACCGCTTCTCCATGAAGAGACATTCAGGAGGGTATTAGTAAAGTCGGATTTAAACCAGTACTTCTTTCAGATGGTAAACATACGTGAACAGGACGCATGGGTAACGGCAGACAAGGACAAGGCTACCCAAAAAGCGATCGCACTTATCTCTGCCGCGGTTAAAAGGGTGCAAACCCATGAGCCCCTGCCGAAAAGGGAAGTTGACGTTGATCCTAACGTACTGGTTATCGGCGGCGGCATTGCCGGGATTGAGGCTTCTCTGCAGATTGCGGACGCCGGGCACAAGGTCTACCTGGTGGAGAAGCAGGCTTCTGTCGGCGGACACATGGCGCAGTTTGATAAAACATTCCCGACACTGGACTGTGCTGCCTGTATCCTGACTCCAAAGATGAACAGCGTCGGATTTCATCCGAATATTGACCTGATGACTTACTCCGAGGTTGTTGATATATCAGGTTACATAGGAAATTTTGAGGTTACCGTCAGAAAGAATCCAAAATATGTTGATTATGAAAAGTGCACCGGCTGCGGAGTCTGTATGGAGAAATGCCCCTCAAAGGTATCGTCTGAATTTGACGAAGGGCTGGTTGAGAGAAAAGCGATATATACCCTTTTTCCGCAGGCTGTACCGAACAAGCCGGTGATTGATGCAAAGAACTGCACCTACCTTACCAAAGAGAAATGTGGCGTTTGCCAGAAGGTTTGTGAGGCGGGCGCGATTAACTATGAGGACAAGGAAGAGCTTGTCAAAGTTAAGGTAGGCTCCATAATTCTCGCTACCGGATATACGTTTGCAAAACCCGACGTGTTAAAGGATTATGGTTATGGTAAGCTGGACAATGTACTTACCGCGTTGGAGTTTGAGAGATTGAATAATGCAGCCGGCCCGACTGACGGTGAAATTACACTGAAAGACGGTAGTAAACCGCAATCCGTAGCTATCCTGCATTGTATCGGCAGCAGAGACAAGAATTATAACGAATACTGCTCGAAAGTCTGCTGCATGTATTCACTGAAATTTGCTCACCTTGTCAGGGAGAAAACCGGTGCCGAGGTTTTTGAGTTTTATATTGACATCCGGTCACCAGGCAAAGCGTATGAAGAATTCTATACCCGGATTCGGGAAGAGGATGTTCACCTGATCCGGGGGAAAGTCGCCCAGGTGACTGATGTTCCGGTCACTGATGATGAAAAAGGAAAACTGGTTGTGATCGGCGAGAATACACTGACGGCTCAGAGAGTCAGGGTTCCGGTTGATATGGTGATTCTCAGCACCGGAATTGAAAGCAATAAAGATGCTGCCGATATGTCCAGACTGGTAAAAGTCGCAACCGATAAGGATGGATTTTTTATTGAAAGACATCCTAAAATGGCTCCCATTGAAACGGCATCTGCGGGCATTTTCATAGCAGGCACCTGTGCGGGGCCAAGGGACATACCTGAGACGGTAGCATCGGCTCAGGGTGCCTCATCACTTGCACTGAAGTTGATCTCGAAAGGTAAAGTTGAGATAGAAGCTGCCACTGCATGGATTGTTGAGGAGTTATGTGCGGGATGCAAGCTGTGTATATCAATGTGCCCCTATAAGGCAATTGAATTTGACGAAAAGAAGAAGATATCGGTTATCAATGAGGTGCTCTGTAAGGGATGCGGTACCTGTGCGGCGACCTGCCCCAGCGGTGCGGCAAAAGCAAGACACTTTAAAGACGAACAAATTTTCGATGAAATAGAAGGAGTATTGTCATTATGAGTGAAGAACCCAGGATAGTCGCTTTTTTATGTAACTGGTGTTCATACACCGGGGCAGACCTGGCCGGGACATCAAGGATAAAATATTCTCACAATGTAAGGATAATCAGGGTAATGTGCAGCGGCCGCATTGGTATGTCCTTTATTTTAAAGGCTCTCAGCAAAGGAGCTGACGGGGTTCTTATCTGTGGGTGCCATCCCGGTGATTGCCATTATCAGGAAGGGAATGATAAAGCCTTGAGAAGATACATAATGTTGAAGAACATGATAACGCAGTTTGGCATAGAGCCTGAAAGGATACGCCTGGAATGGGTTTCCGCTTCGGAGGGAGACCGTTTTGCGAAAATAGCTGATGAATTTACAGAGCAGATCAAAAAACTCGGACCTCTCAATTGGAAAGAAAGTGAATCGGTAGTGAAAGGAAGCGCGGTATGAGTAAACTGAATATAGGAGCATATTGGGCAGCTTCATGCGGAGGATGCGACATTGCAGTCCTCGATATTCATGAGAAAATATTAAAAGTCAATGAAGCGTGCAATTTTTACCTGTGGCCGATAGCCATGGATTTTAAATATGAGGATGTGGAAAAGCTGGAGGATAACTTTCTTGACCTGATGTTATTCAATGGTGCGGTAAGAAACTCGGAAAATGAAAAGCTGGCGAAATTGCTGAGGGCAAAATCAAAATTGCTGGTTGCGTTTGGCAGCTGCGCTCATACCGGCGGGATACCGGCGCTAGCAAACTTTTATAAGAAAGACGATTTGTTAAGAAGGGTTTATGTGGAAACCGAATCAACCAGCAATCCCGACAAGATTTTACCGCAACCGAAAACAGAGGTAAAGGAAGGTGTCGTTGAGATACCGGAGTTCTATGATAGAGTATTCTCTTTGGCGCAAGTCGTGGATGTTGACTACTTTGTACCCGGTTGTCCTCCGAATCCTGAACGTATATGGGAAGTCCTCGAAGCGGTTGTTACCGGGGCAGAGCTTCCCCCGAAAGGTTCAGTAATAGGAGCAACGGATAAATCGTTATGTGATGAGTGTGAAAGGGAGAAGTCTGAGGATAAGAAGATAAAGGGATTCAGCAGAATAGATAAAGTCATGGTGGATCCGAAAACCTGTTTCCTTGATCAGGGGCTTATCTGTCTCGGGCCCGTTACCAGAGGAGGGTGCGGCCAGAAATGTATCAAAGGGTCGAATATGCCGTGCCGCGGCTGTTATGGATTACCACCCGATATTCAGGACCAGGGAGCCCAGATGATATCATCTCTGGCAGCATTGATTGATTCAAAAGATCCTGAAGAGATTGATAAAATTGTTAAAGAGGTGCCTGATTTGGCCGGTTACTTTTACAGATTCAGTATGGCGGGATCGTTTCTTGAGGGGAGTAAATAATGAAAAAAATAGTAATAGATCCTATAACCCGCTTGGAAGGTCATGGGAAGATCACCATTTTTTTAAATGATGACGGGGAAGTTGCCGATACCTATTTCTCTATACCGGAGCTTCGAGGCTTTGAAAAATTCCTGGAGGGCAGGCCTGTTGAAGAGGCGCCGCGGATTGTCCCAAGGATATGTGGAGTATGCCCCGCCTGCCATCATATGGCTTCCGGGAAAGCGGTAGATGCTGTTTACAAGGTACAGATACCATCGGTTGCGAAAAAACTGCGTGAGCTTTTTTTCATGGGTGAGTTTATTCACAGCCATGTCGTTCATTTTTATGCCCTGTCCGCCCCGGACTTTGTCCTGGGGCCCGGTTCTGAGAAGGCAAAAAGGCACATACTTGGAATAGTGGAGAAAGTAGGTCTTGAAATCGGGCAGAAGGTTTTAACCTATCGCAAATACGGCCATGAAAGCATGAATCAGGTAGGGGGTAAGTGCACTCATCCCGTATACAATGTACCCGGCGG
>JAUXBV010000235.1 GCA_030619215.1 Fibrobacterota bacterium
AGCAGAGAAGCCTAATCTGGCTATTGATTAAACGTTATTACCTTTTGATAACCTTTTGTCTGCCCGTTCAATTCAACGGATATATAATAGAGCCCTCTTGCTAGTCTCTTCAGTGTTATCGAAGTCGCTTTTCCCTTGTGCATATATATTTCAGGATATTCTAAAATCTTCATACCTTTGACATTATAGAATATTAGTTTCACATTACCATTTTCAGTTACACGTAACTTCATCATACCGTCCGCATGTAAAGATATCGATTTAATACAGGTAGAATTATTTTGCGATATAAAATCTTTGGCTAGTCCGACTGCATCCTCTTCAAACTGTATCCAGTTAACATTAAAAAGGTTGCCCGATCCCGAGCCTTTAAAACATGCTACCAGATCAGTAACACCGGTTACGGTACTTTGTACATTGGCAGTAACTGTTTTCCAGGTATTCCACCCGCCGGTATTGGTAACCGGTATTGATCCGAGAAGCTGCCCTGTTGGTGAGCCGACACGTATTTCAAGAGTCCCTCCCTGATCGCCGCTAGAGACCCGTGCATTTACCTTTACCTGGTTGCCGGTGCCGAAATCAACATCGTTATACTGTATCCAGCCGCCGTTCTGTATATAGTCAACCTGCCACCCGGCAGGCTCTCCCCCCTGCACCAGGTGAACCTGCGCCCCGCTGCTGCTTAAGTTGTTGTAGCGATCTATCTGAATTTCGTTTGATGCTTTACATATTCCAATTCCCCTCAGGGTTGGTGTTACTTTTTTAATCGTCCCGTCAGCATTGAAATAGAGATAGTCCGCACGAATCGATCGTAGTGTCTGATCACCGGATAAATCATGGTGATGGTAAAAGAAATACCACTGCCCATTATATTCAACAACAGAGTGATGGTTTGTCCAGCATCCGTCGGTCCACTTGTCCATAATAATTCCCCTGTAGGTAAAAGGACCTTTCGGATTGTTGCCCGTGGCATAAACAATTGCCTCGCCGCCGCCCTGGTCGTGGGGAAAGGTAAAGTAGATTGTCCCATTGCGCTTAAAAACAAAGGCGCCCTCTTTATAATTGTCAGGAAGATTCTGAATAGTGGAGACATCTGATGCAGGCGTCTTCATATTGCTGTTCAGTGTCATCATTTTCAGATTATCACCACCGCCGAAATAGAGATAGGGTGTGCCGTTATCATCGATGTAGACATTAGGATCAATGCCATTGGCATTGGTTATAAAATTCGACTCTGCGGTAAAAGGACCTTCCGGTTTTGATGCTGTTGCGACCCCGACCCTGAACCCATTACTACTATGTGTCGGAAAATAGAAGTAGTATGTGCCACCCTTCTCCACACAATCAGGCGCCCACATGCTATAGTTTTTTTTGGCCCAGGGAACGTCATTCTGATGGAGAATAACACCATGGTCAGTCCAGGTTATCAAATCTTCGGAAGAGAAGCAGTGATAATCCGCCATGCAAAAGCCGTTGACACCCTGGTTGCCGGTCTCCTGAATATCGTGTGAAGTGTATACAAACATTTTCCCGTTAAAAACCCGCGCCGTTGGGTCGGCAGTATATATGTGGGTTATAAAAGGATTGTCTGCGAAACAGGTCTGTAAGGGTAACAGTAATAAACACCATATTGTTATAGTACATTTTTTATAAGGATTCATTTGCTCCCCCTCATATACAATCCCTATGAACGTGTGTGACGTTATTAATACACAATGACTTTCTTTACCAGTCTCCGATGTATTGTCCTGTTCGTAAATTTTATCATATAAACTCCTGAAGTCCGGGGCTGCCAGGTGTGTACTGTTTTATCGTTATATTGAAAAGAGCGCACTGTCTTACCCTGTATATTCATAATATCAATGGAATGCATACCGGAAGTCGGAACCTGTATGACATATTTTCGAGATCCGGCCCTGGTAATCATGTTGTCAAGTATCAATGTGCTCCACAGGTGATACGAATCGTTTGTAGTATGGGTGACCAATTCATAGGGGCCGTCCTTCGGGTCCCATGTTATTCCAGCTGTCCATTCCTCCCCGCCGCGCTCATAAGCGCCCGCATCAGGGGCCGAACCAATAAAACCGTCGGTATACCCGGATATCTCTTTACCATAATCAATGGGGGCAGATCCCTGTTTTGGCACGAAATTCCTGTTATTAAAATCCTCGAAGGGATCGTCGTTTGTCACAATACAGTTCTTCTCTATACTGGTGGCTTCCCATTTGTTCTTATTTGAAAGGTTATTCCAGGCTCGTACATTCTTAAAAACATACCCATTATACCACGCGCCCATGGGGTTGCTGTTGCTCCCGTTGGGTCTGCACCACAGGGTATTGTTGTAACAGAGAAGGTTTTCTCCTTCCCAGTTGATCTGAATGCCGGTCCACTCCATGTCCCAGACAACATTATGATCGAGGATAACATTCTTGGTGTTATTATCCATATACAGTGCACATGCTTTGTATTTGTTTCCCCGCGAGCTGCATGAGTGAAACCAGTTGTGGTGGACCCGCGTATAGCCGAAAGTGCCGCTGCAGAAGTAGAGTGTACCGCAATCATCGTTTATAAGGTTGCTGTGGTGAACATCATTGTATGAAACGTCACTACCGTTACCGCCGCGCCGGATATTATCACGGCCGCCATTGAATATCTCACACCGGGTAATTTGCGTTGCTTTCCCGCTAAGCTCAATAGGGCAGGCATAGCTGCCGATATAATTGAAATTACCGATATAACAGTCTTTAACTCTGTTATCCTCACCATTAAGTACGATACCGTTTCCCGCTCCCCAGAGTATTGAGCTGTGTTCGATTATATTATCCTTACCGCTTATCGATATACTGGCTACAGAGATGAAGGCTGCCTTTTCATTACCGATCGTATGGTTCCCATAGAGAACTTCACAGTTTTTAACCACACATCCTGTCGCATTGTTAAGGTCGATATTGCCACCGGTTATCTTCAGGTTGTGCAGGGTGATATATGATCTGTCTTTGAGGTTGAACACCAGAGTTCGCGCCCGTGCAAGTACGATCCCGTTGGAAGGATCCTCTCCATTCGGTGTCTGAAGATAAAGCTTCTTCGCGTTTTTGTCGTAATACCATTCATTATTAGCGTCAAGTGCGCCGAGTGTGTTCATCAGGAAAAATTCACCGCCATTTGACGGTGAGTGGGAACCGTTCCACTGCCAGTCGTCGGATAACTTGTCAAAGCCGATGGTGTTGCCGGAATGTGACCGTATCGGCTCACGCCACGACGTCCATCGGTTTACTCCCATGAACCAGAGCACGCCGCCGTTTGCCCAGCCCTGGTTGGGGATACCCGCATTATAGGTAATTGATGAACTGTTTCCGCTTGAAATCGACGGTGCTTCAATGGCAAAGGGATTGGCATTCGTCTTATTAGGCCAGCGTGCAAGTTGTACCATTGAACCGTTATAGGTGATACAATTCTCCTCGCCAAGGTCCCAGTCCATATCAGCCACATAGATATTCCCGTTGTGCTTTGACCAACCGGTCACTTTCTTTGAAGCGGTGGTCTCCACCTGTCCGCCATGGACTGTTGTAAAGAGTATCGGCGCTGATTGCGTCCCTGAGTTTGCCGGCCGGATTGCCTCTTCGTACAGCCCCGGAGCGATAGTGCATATATCACCGGCCTTCATCAGATCGGCCGCTTTCTGTATTGTACGAAAGGGCGCACTAGCTGAGGTACCACTGTTGTTAGTATCGTCTCCCTGGGGAGAAACAAAATATTCAGTTGCAAATAAAAAGAATGGTAGAATCACAAAAAAGAATATTTTTTTCATATATCATAACCTTTCTTTACAATGATTATCTATTGAAACAATCGTATCTTTTTATTGACAATCGTCTTATTACCAATAATATACCAGTACAGGTATAGTCCTGTGGAAAGCCCTTTTGTTCGGGTTCGGAGCAATTGGTTCACTTCGGTTATATTATCTGATGAGATGGTCTGTATAACTCTACCGCGAATATCGTATATTTCAACCTTCCCTGACATACCTATAAACGCACCCAGCGGATTAACCTTATTGACAATTGGTGTGCCGTCCACAAGCCGCCAGGTACGTACCCAGTCGACATACATGGTGTTTCTTGAGTTATCATTCAGGCTGTTTTTATCTGCAAGTCCATCCCATGTGTTTGTCCACTGATCAAAAAGAACAAATAACCCATTTTTGACAAAATCACGTCCAGCCTTGGACACTCCCGTATATTCATCATTTAAGTACCAATAGACATTCCTGTTATCAGCCCAATGGCACGCTATAGTATGGTAACCCTCACTGAACTTTTCCCCTTTTTTTGGATTACTTGCTGAGAGGTCCTTTGTAGAAAAATACCACGGACTTCTAATGTTATCTCCATTAACACAATGGTGAATATTCGATTGCATCGTATAAGGCATTTCAGCTCCATGCTGACAATTCGGGTTTGTTGGATTGGCATTATTTTCACAAACATCTATCTCTTCCCTGTTGTTTATATCACCGTCATTCAGCCAGAAAGTATTGTAACATGAAATATCAGATGCCTTCATACTGCATTCCAGGTATACAGGATAGCGAATCTTGGTTTTTGACGTGATCCTGCAGGTTTTCATCCATCTCTGCGGATCATTGTGGAGTTGAGCTCTGATACAAAGTTTCCCATCAGAGATAAATGCCTGGCTTTGCATCATTATATTTGGCACATCATAGTTCCACAGTGAATGCGCCCATTTATTGCTGTCCCATGAATCAAATTCATCAGATAATGCAGATACCTTTTCCCAGTGCTTGCCAGCCGGTGGTTCCGGCGGATCGGCGAATAAACTGGTAATAGTGATTGTCATAATAGATAATAGCAAAAGTATGTTGATGCGAAACATACCTTTTCTCCTTTTGTGAAAATTGGATTGCCTAGAGGTTAAAACAACCTGACATTCTTTATGATAATGGTTTTATTACCAACGATATACCGGTATAGATAAAGCCCTTTACAAAAGCTGTTTTCATGAGTGCGAACCTTGTGTATAGCTTCCGCAATATTGTCATTGCTACCTATAGATATTGTCTTTATAACACGGCCCCGGATATCGCATATCTCAACTTTTCCATTGCCATGTATGCCATTAAAGAAATTCAGAGGGTTATTATTGACAATAGGTGTAGCGTCCTCAAGTTTCCAGGCGCGCACCCAATTAACATACATGGCATTTTTATTGTGATCATTTAGTGAGGCGAGAGTCGGAAGACCGTCCCAGGTAAAGGTCTCGGTATCGAAGAACATGTACTGTGGTTCGCCGAAAGGGCCGCCGGGCTTTATCTCTACAACTTTTTCATCATTATGGTACATCCAGATCGAATTTGTGTTCTGCCACCAGACACCATAGGTATGATATTCATCGCTGCATCGGGAGGGCATTCGCCACTTTTCCGGTGTGTTAATATCATTATTCCACCCGTTGGGGTAGTAGTGTGTATTCATCCTCATGAGCCAATCATTATCAGGATTCGCTTCACAGGCGCCGATATTTTCTATTACGTCAATTTCAGTATATTTACCCTGAAACCAGAAGGCCGACGTCATGGAAAGACGCGATGCTTTTATGCTAGTTTCATAATAACCTATATTGCAGTCACGATTCTTTGAGGTAACGCAGGCTGCCCAAACCCAGTTGCCCTGCTGGTTGGCGTTTGCTACGGTGGAGCGCAGCAGAAGGTTGCCATCCTGAACCGAGACATTGTTTGAGTTGTACTGGCTCGGAGGCCGCCCGCTCCAGTAGGGATGATAGTTCATCCATTTGTTCCCGTCCAGCGAGTTTCCATTGAATTCGTCGGAGTGCTTCTCTACCTGCACCCACATCTTTCCGGCAGGTGGAGCAGGTGGTTCGGCAAAGGGGCTGATAA
>JAUXBV010000350.1 GCA_030619215.1 Fibrobacterota bacterium
TCGCTCAGGATGTATAGGGAAGTTGCCTTAATTGCATTAACATTTAGCAAGAATCTTTACTTCTCTGCATAAAAGAGGCCATATTCCCACAGGCCCTTTTTCATGGCTTTATACTGATTAAACAGAGCATCGGTAGGATACCGTATCGGAATGATTTTATCAATCAGGTGAAAAATGACAAAGAAGAAAGAAACATAGTACATCAGTTTTGATGTGAGAAATACCTCTTTAGATACGTCCCTGTAAGTAGAAGTCTGAAAACCTGTTTTCTGCGCAAATCTCTTGAAATCATCCGGGGTGTTTATAGAGTTGACTATCCATCCGTCAAGCCACCGGTCCATTAATTTTTTCTCTTTTCCTGCGTACTCACTTTTACTGGCAAAGCCGTCTGCCACTACCAGTCTTCCGTTATCCTTTAAAATGCGGTGTGATTCCCGGATAAATTTTTCCTTACTTTTTGCGTAACAAATGCTCTCCAGTCCCCACACTACATCAAAAAGGTTTTCCTTAAACGCAGTATTGCAGTAATCCATCTCATAGAACTCCGTGAGGTGGTCGACGCCGTCTTTTTTTGCATTTTTATATGCCTGCTCAACCTGGCGTGGACAAATGGTAATTCCAGTGACGCGGCAGCCAAAAGTTTTTGCCAAATATATACAGGCCCCGCCAACACCGCAACCTGCATCCAGGACATGGTCATCTTTTCCTATGTGTGCAGTTTGCGCGAGAACTTCATTAAACTTCTGGGTGGCCTGGCGCAGTGTTTTTGTGCTTTTATCCCAGAAGCCAAAGTGCATATTGCGCCCCCAGAGACTATAAGCGAACGTATTCTTATCATAATACTCAATAATATCTTTTTTAGTCCATGACATACGGGAAATTGTCCTTAATAATCTAATTTTTCACCTGTTGTTGTTTCTGTGTTTAGTAATTGTTAATAAAAAATACTTTACTGGTACAGGTATGCATTGAAAAAACAAGCGATTTTATAAAAAGTAACATTTTTTTATAGGATATTGAGAGCCACAATAAATAAAATGCATTTCAATACTTTACACAATGCATAATGTGTTCTCAAAAAAAGGCACATAAAACCAACTGTGATATCTGATATATTTAATTATTGTATTTATATTATAAACTACAGTGGGGCCTAAAGAACAATTTGTACTCAGAATTGACTCTCTAACGCAGTAGAATTTCATAACGTACAAAAAAGTATTAGACAAATTTAAAAAGCAAACTTCCTTTCAACTAATGTAATGATACAATTGAAATAATACATTCATAAATTTTTTAAAATCTATTTATAGCTCCAATGGAGGGGAAATCTTATGAGAAAAAAACGATTCTACCGTATGAAACATTTTCTTCTATGCACGATTTTCTTTTCAATTGTTACCGGACAAACTCCCGTGCTTGATGAATATGGAAATGAAACCGGTATGATCAACATGAATCCAGACCCAAACGGCGAACCATGGATTGCTTGCAACCTGCCGGTTACTCCTGAAATATTGGAAAAACTGGATAAAATTCCTGAGTTCGAACTTCCTGAAAAGTATAAAGATAGAGAGAAATATCCTTTGCCTGAGTATGTTTATAACCACGAACATCCTGAATTTCCCACGGTCTTTAACCAGGTAGCCAGCAGTTGTTCTCAGGCCGCTGCCATAGGTGTGACATACTCATACGAAATAAATGTCCTGCGCGGTGCTGACGGCAGCTCATCGGAAAATCGATATGCGTATGGTTTTGCCTATAACTTCCTCAATGAAGGAAGCAGCTCACAGGGTACCTGGTATTATGACGGGTGGGAAATTGCAAAAGAAATGGGGGCTGTAAACCTCAAGGATTTCGGCAGCCTTGACGGTGGTTTATCCAGCACACGATGGCCGGACGGCTATGATAAATATCACAATGCAAATCTTGGAAGGGTGACAAACTGGTATAAATTCAGCATAGCGGATGAGGCAGGCATGGAAAAAATGAAACAATGGATGTACGACCATGCAAACGGTGACCCCAAAGGCGGTTTTGTGATATTTTCCTGGGGCCACATTTTTTCTTTCGGAACGATCTCCTCCGGTCAACCGCAGGCTGGTAAAACGTATTTAAGAAGTGTTGGAGGTGGACAGACAACGCATGCCATGACCTTTGCCGGTTATGATGACAGGATATCATTTGACCTGAATAACGACGGCAGAATAACAACCGACGTTGATTTAAACAGGGATGGTGTTGTTGATATGCGTGACAAGGAAAAGGGCGCTGTCCTGCTTGTAAATACCTGGGGCTCAAATTGGGGTGACGTAGGTGTTGCCTGGGTTCCCTATAGTGTTGCCGTAGAGCCCACGACCGGTATTTTTCAAACGGAAGTTTACGTATGCGAAGTTGCAGATCACTCGCCAAAACTGGAATATAAAATCAATATTTTCAATAATGACAGGAATAATATCCTAATTTCATCAGGCTTCTCAAATGACCTCAATACATCAAGCCCTGACACTTCAGATACTAATATATTTGCTGCAGCTTTTAACTATTCAGGCGGCAGTTACCCGATGGAAGGAAGGGGGGGAAGCTCTACCATTGAAATCGGCCTTGACGTGTCTGAGTATTACGATAAGATGACCGGTGATTCAGCCAAATTCTTTCTTGTTATTGAATCTGAAGGCGGCTCCGGGCAGGTAGTTGACTTTTCCTTAATGGATTATACGGTAGATCCGGCCGAAGAGATTGAGTGTCCCGATAATAACGTCTCCATTAACACCGGCACCACAACTCTTTCAATTATTTATGGCAGAGAACCGACCCCAATTACTTACACTGCCCCTGAAAAGATTCAGGGACTGAAAATCAGGGAAAGATCCGGCGGATATGCTGTTTATTCACCCTTCAGCGAAAAGTGCAGAATTACTGTTTCAGATTTGAAGGGACGTGTCCTGGCGTCAATTGAAACAAATGGAAAAGAGTGGCGCCATATACCGGTTTCAATCTCATCAGGTGTACATGTTGTCAATATTATAACAAAGAGTAAAATATATGTTAAAAAGGTGAATTTTATCCGGTAATTATCACATCGCACGCTTTTGCCCGGCAGTACAAATTTCCTGTAAACCTTAAAAACAGGAGGGAATTATGATCAAGGCCTTTATTAGCGGATTATTCTGTATTACATTACTTTTTCACCTTACAGCCGCGGAACAAAGGGGCATAAATAATCTACCGACACCGCCGGCCTTTCTTCCTGCAGGAGCAGTAACGAGGTCGCCGTCAAATATCCCGCCCTACAAAGCGGATTCGGTTATTGTCCTAGTTTACCGGATTAACTTTTCAGATAAGGATTGTCCCTATGATGAACCTGAGCTGAACAAGATTCATGACACAACCAATCAAATGTATCACGAGTGGTCCGGGGGGAAATTCAGGGCAATATTCAAGGTACACCCTCAAGCCTTTAACGCACCCAACACCTCAGACTATTACTATGCAAATTGGGGTGAATATGTCGATTTTTGCGAAAGCAACATTAACAACACAGGTGTGAATTTTGATGACCCCGGCGTAACAACCCGGATACTGACACTGGCGCCGGAATTCGGATTTAACAGCTCAGCTGCACCACCATGGGTTTCCATAGCAGGCGGTTATGAACCCTGGGTAATTATTCATGAGATGGGCCATGCATTGGCCCTTTTGCACGCCAATGGGCTGGAGGCTGAAGAACAGATCATCGGTGTAGAAGATTATGAAAAGGAAAATATGGAATATGGCAATGTTTATGGCAATATGGGAATCGGGTATAATCTTGACTATGGCCCGGTATACAAGGACTATTTCGGATGGTTTGAGCCGGATGAAGTTAAAAAACTGACCAGCACCGGGGTTTACAAACTCTACCCTCACGATCAGGCGGTACGCGCACACACCCCCATTGCCATGACCATTCCCTCCGGAAACGGCAAATACACCTACTGGCTGGAGTACCGGCCCGAGGATCAGGAAACAAGGGAAGGCGTTCTTTTTCACCTCGCCGGTTATTTGAATAACAGCCCCGGCCATCCGCGCTACGACGCCAGGTTCTGGGATACGGTTTCCTACCTGCTCGATATGACGCCGAACTCCGAGCCCAACCCGCAATGGTGGGGGGATGACATGAAGGATGCAGCCCTGACAATCGGAAATACCTTCGAAGACCCATTCGACGGGTTCTATATCAAGGTGCTGGGAGTCAATAACGGTGTCTGGGACGAAAACGGCTGGGTTGAGCTGGAAGTGTATATTCCCAATACCTATGCTGTTTCTCCAGAACCTGATAAAAAGTCTTTTAAGTTGCTTCTTCCAGAGTTATTTCATAATGAACAATATGATGTGTCTGCCTTTAATGTATTGGGAAAAAGTGTGACCGGTATTGATCCATACCATAACAAAGTTTCTGAGGGTTTGTATATAATAAAAATAACCGATAAGAAATCCGGAGAGGCTATTGTAAATAAAAAGGTGATTTTGTCCCGATAACGCCCGGCCCTGGCTTAGAATACCCTTATATGCTATAACACAAAATCCAGGGCATCCTTATTGTGATTTATTATCTTCACTTTCAGGTATTACGATTATTTTTTTTTAGTGTAGGTATTTTTATATTGGTTAATCCACTTATCATCTTCCCA
>JAUXBV010000410.1 GCA_030619215.1 Fibrobacterota bacterium
TCAACAGGTTAATATATATAATGTAATTGCATTTGTCAAGCTCTTTGTGAAACATTGTATGATATTTTACTCGTACACCCATCTCGCTATAGAAACTTTTAATTTAGCGACACCCCGGAGAGGAGAGGGATTTAGGTGAGGTTATAAAAAATAAAACTCAAATATAAAAGAATGGATCCCCGCCTTCGCGGGATGACATAAAATACATAGTCCTTCTAAGTCCCCCTTTGGGGGATTTAGGGGACGCAACCAAACAAACTCAAGGACAACTATGAAAACATTTTACCTGAGGATACTTGTACTAAGCCTTCTGTTGTGCTTTACCCGGATGGCTCTGGCACAGGAAGAAACTCATAATGCGGAAGCCGAAAACCCTCCTGTTGAAACTGTGGTAAGTGAAGAGGAGACGCCGGGTGAAACAGTGACAGACGAGACGGAACAGCCGCAGGAAGAAAGCGCTGAAGCGAAAGCTGAAGAAACTCCTGCTGAAACTGCGGTGAAGGAAGATGAGGTGTCAAAGGACACTATCACTGACCGGGCGGATCTGTCGCAGGAAGAAACTCAAGATACAGCAGCGGCAGACACACTCATTGAAACTATAGCGGATAAAGATACGGTGTCAGAAGACACAATCCAGGCGGAGCTGGCGCAGGAAGAAACTCAAGATACAGCAGCGGTAGACACACTCATTGAAGCTGCAGTGGATAAAGATACGGTGTCAAAGGATACCATCGTACAGCAGGTCACTCCTGAAAAGGAAAAATTCAGGGTAAGCGGTGTAATTACAGACACCAAAACTGATGAAAATATAAAGGGAGCTACCATATACTGCGATAAAACATCAGACAGCGCGTATACAAACATTAACGGGTACTATTCCCTTACCCTGCCTGGAGACACCCTTACAATCACCTATAGTTTTACCGGGTATGAACCGGTCACGAAAGAGATTGTTTTAGTAAAAGACACCTCAATCAATATTCACTTAACATCAGCCATCACAACGTTAGATAAAATGGTAGTTGTAGGAGAGAAAAAAGACTTCAAAATTACCTCAACTGAAATGAGCGTGGAGAAATTTGAAATTGAGGATATCGAGACGATCCCGGTAATCATGGGTGAAAAGGACATCATGAAAACGATTCAGCTGACTCCCGGAATCACCTCTGTGGCTGAAGGGAGGTCGGCTATTATTGTTCGCGGCGGTTCCATTGACCAGAACCAGATTATGATGGACGGTATGCCGATTTATTATTTCTCGCATATGAACGGTCTCTATTCGATCTTTAACTCCGAGGCCATGGAGGATATGGTTGTCTATAAAGGGGGAATTCCCGCACGATACGGCGGCCGGGCAGCCTCTTTCCTTGACCTTACCATGAAGGAGGGCAACAATGAGGAATTTCATACCACTTTAGGCGCAGGTCTTATTGCTTCAAATTTTTTCGTCGAGGCTCCAATTGTCAAGGAAAAACTGTCATTTTGTGTGGCAGGGCGATCGACCAGGCTCGGTATAGGTCGATTGATAGATACAATCCTGATCAGACGTGCTGATACAACAAGTGATACTAATGTTATAATAGATAAAGAACAGGCAAGTCAAGACGATCCAAGAATATTTACAGCCTCGGGTGCTTATTTTAATGACCTGAATGGGAAAATCGTATACCATATCAATGATAAAAACAGCCTGTACCTGTCCGGATATGTGGGTAAAGATGGTGAAAGCGAAGGTGTCTACTCCTTTCATGACTATCCCAAAGAGTGGGGTAACCGGGCGGCGACTCTCAGGTGGAGTCATGGATTTAGTCCAAAATTATCATCAAATACCTCTTTGATTTACAGCCAATACTGGACCTACTCTGAACCCTATCAGCAGATACTCGAATCCGGTGTGAGAACCGGCGGGCTGCGGCAGGAGTTTTCCTGGTTTCCGAACAGCGAAAACACACTGATGTTTGGCCTCTGTTCAGAGTATCAGGATTTTAATCATGGTACAATTTCAACAGATTCAACTGTGGGTGAAGAAAAAACAAGAAAGGGTGGAAAGGGCCCCGGTAAATTTATGCCTGCTATGCAGAGCGTTGAAAGTGCACTTTTCGTTTCCAATGATCAGAAAATCGGATCCAAACTGGCAGCCTATTACGGCCTCAGATATTCATTGTTTCACAGGGTGGGTCCCGGTTACCAGGTGACCTATGATGAATTTAACAATCCCACCGATAGTCTCTATTTTCATAGACGTAAGATTATGCAGTTTTACCATAATTTAGAACCCCGTTTTTCCTTGAACTTTCTTATTAACGAAAAGAATTCAATTAAATTTTCATATAACCGCACAGCGCAATATTTAAGGCTGATGACCAACAGCATGCAACTGCAATATTATGATATCTGGATGCCCTGTACAAAAAATATTAAGCCATTGACCAGTAACCAGATTGCCCTGGGCTATTTTCGCGATTTTGCCGACCATGCGGTGAATTTTTCAGCAGAAACCTTTTATAAAACCAGCAAGCGTGAATTTGATTTTGAAGACGGTCTGGAAAACTATTTCCAGTCTAACCTGGAGGCTTATGTTGCAACCGGCAGAGGCCGCAGTTATGGCCTGGAATTGATGCTAAAAAAACCTTCAGGAAAATTTACCGGCTGGCTCAGTTACAACCTTGGCAAGAGCGAACTTAAAATCGATGGAATCAACGACAACAAGTGGTATGTCAGCAAGTTTGATAAGACCCATGATGTTACCATTGTTTCAAGCTTTAAGATTTTTAAAAGTCTTTCGATTTCAGGAACCTGGGTCTATACTACCGGCAACGCAGTGTCATTACCGACAGCATTATACATAATTGAAGGAGCGGAAATCCCCTATTACTCCGGACGAAATGAGTATAGAATACCTGATTATCACCGGCTCGATTTAGGGATTATCTATGATCCTCAGCTGTTTACAAAACTGTTCAACAGATTTAATAGAGAATTTAAAACCTCGCTGGAATTTTCTCTGTACAATGTCTATAATCGTAGAAATATTAATTACATAGGTTTCAGAACAATAAAAGGCGAGACAAGTTCGTCACTGGTGCCATTCGGAGTTAGCCAGTATGGTATTATGCCTTCATTTCTATTCAAATTAATTTTTTAAAATTGCAGGGGATAGCATTATGTCATTCTTTAAATTCAAATATAGATCATTTCTCACCAGTATAATCACCGTTTCGCTCGCCTGTATCCTTATTTCATGCACAGGATTTGAAC
Organism: Fibrobacterota bacterium; assembly: GCA_030619215.1. Lineage (GTDB taxonomy): Bacteria > Fibrobacterota > Chitinivibrionia > Chitinivibrionales > JANQEN01 > JAUXBV01. The sequence goes on from JAUXBV010000410.1 coordinate 3,259, forward strand.
CGGAAAACATTAATGACCTTGACCTGGGTATTGACGACGCTGAGCCGGTGCTGGTGGCTGACGCTATAATAGAAGCAGGCCATGCAGCCAGTATTCGTTTAAGCTATACAAAAGGTTTTTCGGCAGATACCATCGTACCATATGTATATGTCGAGGATGCTGTCGTTAACCTGACGTCCAGCGACGGGGAGGCTGAAGTCCTGAATTACAGTGAGTCAGGTTTGTATCTCGGGAGCAGCATTATTGGGGAGATTAATAAATCCTACACCATGACATTTCAGATAGACAGCCTGGATTATTTAGCAACAGCTACCATGTATCCGGAAGTAGTAATTGACTCCGCCTTTATTAGAACATTAGTAAAAGAAGATAAGTACGGAAATCTTTCTTATCATTATCAACCCTATTGGGAGATGGTTGATAATCCTGCCACCCGGGACTTTTATATGTTCAGGTTTGACATAAAGGGGGGTAAGGTTGCATCAGAGATCCTTGTTGTTGATGATGACAGATATGTAAACTCCGGTGGCACTCTGCAAATCAGTAATGAAAATATATGGATGGGAGAGAACGTGCTCGTCACTGCATATGTGTCCAAAATCGATAAACAAGCCTATAACTACCTAATTCAGCTGGAAAAGTTACTTGGGGGAACAAGTACCGGCCATGTTACTCCCTATAACCCGCTTTCGCATTTCGGACACGGATCTATGGGATATTTCAGAGCACTATCATCTACCGTTGTCCATATTTCAAAGGTGGCAGTTACCGATGTCATTGCGATGCCGGACAGCGGCTTTAATACGTTATACTGGGACTACAGCCCCACAGCAGTAAGCTATACCATCTACTGGGATACTAATCAGGGAGTAA
>JAUXBV010000040.1 GCA_030619215.1 Fibrobacterota bacterium
CCTGTCTAATAAAAAAAATACCCACAAAAGCTGTTTTTATCTTTTAAACAGGGTTTTATATGAAAAACCAGTGTTTTATATCCATTCTATTCTCCTCATTCCTGGCTATTATTCATTCTTTTTCAACAGGTTAGTGTTTAATCCGATGTAACTATTACTCCAAATCAATCGTATTAATAAAAAACAAGGGAGGGATAAATGAGTTTAAAAGTTAAGTCGGCTGTAATAATCGTGATAGTATACCTGTTGTTTCAAAATAGTTTGCAGATTGGCGTGTGGGCAGGGACTGCAAAAAAAGGGTCGCAACGGTCGAGTATTGGCAAACATGATTCAAAACCTGAGGTTGAGCTTGAAAAGCTTGAATATCTCATATCCAAATATGAAAGGTTATATAGCAATAATGATTGTGATGAAAAGCAGACTGAGCGTTGTGCTGATATCCTCTTTGATCTGGCAAAACTGCGGTATGATTACCAGAGGAGCAAATATGTCCGGGATATGAATGAGTATGATAAACTGATGAAAAAATGGGAGAAACGCCAGGAAGGGGAGAGCCCGGTAAGTCCGATACCTGATTATTCTCAACCCCTGGCAACCTTTCGGAAGCTGGCTGAAGAGTATCCAGATTTTGAAAAAATCGATCAGGTGTATTACCAGATAGGTCATCTCTGCCTCCTTGGCGGAGAAATGGATAAGTCGCAAAAAGCTTTTAAGGACATCGTTGATAAAACACCCGACAGCAGGCTCGTTTCAGCGGCCTATTTCCGGCTTTCAGATTTTGCTTATATGGATAATGATCATGTTGCGGCTCTGAAATACCTGAATAAAATAAAAAGGGAAGAGGTAAACGAAGAGACGTGGGAAATGACCCATTACCGCAAGGGTGAATGTTATCTCCATACCTTTGCCCTGGATCTTGCTGTCAATCAGTTCTTCACCTATGTTGAAAAATGTGACAGGGGAGAATACATAAAAAAGGAGCTGCGGGATGAAGCTCTTGAGAATTTAGCGGCTGCATTTGCAGATATGCCTGAGGGCGCAACTGAAGCGGCTGCATTTTTTAAGAAGCATAATGACAAATCATTTGAGCCGTTCATCATATATAAAACAGGTATGAAGAACAGAAATCACGGCCAGTTTGAGCAGGCGATAAAGGCCCTGAAGGCTGCTTTAGAAAGGTATCCCTGCTACAGGGATGCACCGCTTGCACACAATATGCTGGTGGAGTGTTATGTGATAAAAAAGAAATATAAGAAAGCGAATGAGTGCCGTATTAAGCTGATTAAGGATTATTCTAAAGGTACCTGGTGGTATGCAAAGAACAGGCGTGATAAGAAAGCTGTTGCTGTTGCACGTGAATATATAAAAAAAGCACTGGGTAATATCTGTATTTACTTTCATGCTGAAGCCCAGAAGAAGAAAAAGAGAGAGCTCTATGAAAAGGCGCTTGCGTATTATGAGAAATTCCTCGGGATGTTTCCGGATGAGAAGTGGAGGGTATATGAGTTTCAGTATAATATTGCAGAGATATTTGCTGAATTGAAGCAATATAAAAAAGCAGCCCAATACTACTGGAATGTTGCTACAGAGGATTTGTCCGGATACCCGCCAATGGAAAAGGAAGAGCTTGATGAGAACCTGTATGATGATCCCACAGAACTTGAGAAGGAGAAAAAGAGACAGGGCAGTAAAGGAGCATCACTTGCATTTACTCAGGCGGATGCTGCTAATAATTCCATTGCAGTGCTTAACAAACTGAGAGAGCAGGTAATTTCGGTTCAGCATATTTCGGAAAAAGGTGCATACTATTACCCTATTACACAGGAAGTGCTTATAAAATGTCACGAATACCGGAAGCTCTTTCCCAGACATCCCAATACGCCCCGCATTCTCTATCTTGCGGGTACAATCCGGTATAACGGCGAGGACTGTGTGGATGCACTGAAAGATTTTTCACTCATCGTTACCGATTATTTCAAGTCGGACAAAGCTGTTGATGCATCCAGGATGATGGCAAAATCCTTTACTGCTTTGGGCAGATACAACTGGGCTTTGACCGAGTATCGCAGGCTCCTTGAGCGCAAAAATTTAAAGCCGCAGGATTATGACGATATCGTTGACCTGGCAGCCGGTGTGCTCTATACGAAGGCTGATAAGATGCGCAGCTATTTGTCTTTTCAGAAAGCGGCGGAGATATTCAAGTCGATATTGAAGGAGTTCCCTCAAAGCAAGATTACGGACAGGGCATGGTTTGACGCGGGTGTATGCTATGAAAAGGCAGAGATGTTCGAGACTGCGGCGAAAACGTTTGAAGAGCTCCCCAAAAAATTTACAAAGTCCGGTTTGCGTAAAAAGGCATTCTTTCGGGCTGCCGAGAATTATAAGAAGATAGAGAAATGGGGCCTTGCTGCGTCTGCTCTCGCAACAGGTGCGGCAGCTATTCCCGATCCTGACTTTGCCATACCCGGTTTCTCATCAGCAGCGGAATACTGTGATAAGTCAGGCGATTTCAGAAATGCAGGGAGTATGTATGAAAGTATTGCGCAGCGATACCCGAATGATAAAAGAGCGCCGCTTGCCCTCTATAATGCAGCATTGAGTTATGAGAAGGGCGGGCTGTGGGATCAGGCTATAGCAGCATACAGGACTCTTGTTAATAACTACCCTGGCAATGAGTATGCAGAAGATGCGGCTTTTGCACAGGGCATCTGCCTTGAAAAACAGGGTAAACGTTCTGAAGCGGCGGTAGCCTTTATCTCTTTTTCTGCCCGCTTTAATAAAAGTGAAAAGAAGGTTGAGGCTCTGAAAAGGGCAGGCACCCTCTACTATGAGCAGGGAAACAATAAAGAGGCCAAGGATGCATTTAATTCCGCTATTGCATTGTGTGAGCAGATGGAGAAGGGGAGTGAAGAGAGCTGCGCGCATGCCCATTTTATGCTGGGGCAGGTACTTCATGATGAATGTAACACGATTAAACTCACCGGCCGAACGGAAAAAAAGGTTATCAAAAATCTTGAGGTAAAAACAGCCAAACTGGAAGAGGCGCTTAAACACTATACCATGGCAATCAAAACCGGTGTTCAGGAGTGGGTCTTTAAGGCAAATTGTCAAATCGGAATCAGCTTCGTGGACTTTGCAGGAGATGTGAAAGTGCAGCGGATATTTGCAAAGGATAAAACAAGAAGAATGGCCGCTGAAATTGACATCCGCAAACAGCTTGAGAGGTATTACCGTGAAGCGCAGGGGAAATTTGCCTGGAATATTCAGAAGGCACGGGAGCAGAAGGTAAAAAGCCCTGTTGTTGATTCGTCAGTGACCATGTTTATTCGGATGTCCTATCTACAGGGACAGGTCTACGAGGAGATAGCCCATATACTTGCAACACATCCCGTTCCGGGAGATTTACATGGGAAAGATAGTATAGAATATATTGATAAGGTTGAAGAAGCTGTCCTGGGATTTATTGACGAGGCACTGAAACGGTATGGGGAAGGGGTAAAGCTTTCGCGCAAACTGAAGATTGACAAAAATCCGGATCTGGATATTATTGTAGCACGGATACGGGAGATCAATCCCCTGTCCAAATATCTCGATAGAGAGACTACTGCGTTCTCTTCACCTGATCCGGCTGATACAAACGATCTGTTCATAAAGGGAGTGAATGACAGCATACAGAATACAAAGGAAGGTGAAACTTCGGTTGAGCATTTTTTTAAGGAATGATATGAAGGTAAAATAATAGGGGAGGTGCAGTTTATAATAATAATACACCTCCTCTAATATATTTATAAATACATTAGTTTTTCACCTAGAAAAGTTTCGACTTATTTTTAATTATATGATATATTTTTAGAGAATCGAAAATTCGACTATAAAAAAGGAGTGAAAATGAGCATTAAACATAGTTTTACAGCTATAATTGAGCATGAAGGAGACGGGTATGTTTCCTTGTGTCCTGAACTTGACATTGCAAGTCAGGGGAATACGATTGAAGAGGCGCGAAAAAACCTGATTGAAGCAATAGAACTTTTTTTTGAAACTGCTTCTACAACAGAGGTTCAAGAAAGGCTCCATGATGAAGTCTTTGTTACTCGTCTGGAGGTAGCAGTTGGGTAAATTTCGGGTATTTTCCGGGAAAGAAATCTGTAAACTTCTTGACAAAAACGAATTTAAAAAAGTACGACAACGTGGAAGTCACATTGTAATGCAAAAAAAGACAAAAACTTCAACAATTACAGTTCCTATTCCAAACCATTCGACCATTCGAATCGGCACATTACAATCTATTATTCGACAAAGTCAATTACCTCGAGGTCTTTTTGAAGTCTAAGAAGTAAATATTTCAAAAAGTAAATTGACAATTCCCCGTAAAAGGTATATACTATGTATATACACCAATTTGTCCAAGGAGGCAATTGTGTTGACAAAAATTCAAAAATGGGGTAACAGCCAGGGCATTCGTTTCCCGCGAGAGGTATTACGCAAAGCCCACATTTCAGTTGGCGAGGATGTCGATATTTCAGTTCAAGCCGGTAAAATTTTAGTAAAACCGGCGAATGCTAAACGCGGGAAATACAGGCTTAAAAATTTGCTTTCCAAAATACCTTCTAATTACAAAGCCAAAGAAGAAGATTGGGGTAAGCCGGAAGGTGGAGAAGTCTGGTGATGAAGCACTATATCCCAAAAAAAGGTGATTTTATTGCACTGACCTTTGATCCGCAATCAGGTCATGAGCAAAAAGGGCGAAGGCCGGCAATAGTAGTATCAAACACCCTGTTTAATCAAAAAACAGGGCTCGCACTTGTCTGTCCAATCACAAATACGGATCGAAATATTCCGTTGCATGTTAAACTAACTGAAAATTGTATGCTCACAGGTGTAGTTATGGTGGATCAAATAAAATCAGTAGATTATAAATCAAGAAGAGCTAAATTTATTGAAAAGGCACCATCTTATATCATTAATGAAGTACTCGCTATCATTGATGCAATAATTTATGACGAATGATCTCTAACCAGGTAATTGCGCGTTGACCTTCTTCGTCCTCTTTTTCTTTTCAATTATTTATTCGTTAAGGCTTTAGTCCTACACAGTAGGGGATTAAAACAGTTCAGTTGGGTTAGGTGTGATGGCCTGAGAGAAGGAAGGTGTAATGCCTTCCTTTCTTTTATAATTAATCGCCAATAATTTATTTTAATAGTAAGTCTCATTTAAGAGAGACAAGGTGCACCAATAAAGAGGCATTTTAATACCCTTCAGGGTGCTTCGCCGATTTATCGGTTATTATTACCCTGCGTTACTTACCTTCATGAACAAAAGGATTTGAAGTATGAAAATACCCTGTAAGCCTAAAAAGGCCGGGGCTGAGCTAGTAGTTACCTTAGTGGCTCTTGCAGTAATTGTGATAGTTGCGGTATCGGCATTCAGAGCTTATGTAGCACTGCTGCCGAAAGCAGACGCAGTGCCGGTTATTGTGCCTGTTGAAACAGAAAACGAACCCGGAATTTCTTTTTTGCTTAAAACCGGTAATGCAATAGGGTGGTTTATAGAAAGCGTGTTAAGCGGGTTCTCGAGTGCTGAAGCTTCCGAAGCCGGTCAGGATAAAGGGTGTCTGTCCAAGACAGAGATTCAAAATATTGAGGTAGTAATTTCAAATGAAATTCTGAGTGCTGATAACGATATCTCTCTTCGGGCAAAATTATTTGAAGCGAGGGGTGTCATAGATGATTTAAGGCGCAGGCACGATAATTGTAAGGACGAAAACAGCCGGGGACATATAAGAAATGCTATTGGCAAAATTGAAAATGCCATAGTAAAAGCCAATGAAGCTGCAGAAGATAAGGTATCACTGTCTAATTCCCAGGAAAAATATAAGGTACTAAAAAGATTCGAACTGGAAAAAAGCAAATTAAGGCCCGGTTTTAGTATGCTTGAGGCGATGGTTAAAGAGTACTGCCAACTGCCGGATACCTCCATGGAAGTGAAAAGCAAGATGGAAAGAGCTATAAGGGGGAAAGGCGAGGAAACCGGAAGAGATGTTATGACCAGGTTAAACGGGTATATTGTGAAAAAGGATATCAGCAGCGCAATTGAAGAGTATAACTACATGATAAGGAACGCTTCGTATCTGTATGTAATGGAGTGCAGGATTCCTCAGGACGATATCAATTATTATAAGCGGGAGATAATCAAAATCGGCGGGAAAGAGGAGGAGTTTGTTAATAAGGAGGAGAAGGAAGCGGATGTGCCGGTAAAATCAGACATTCCGGAAGGGTTAAAGGGTGTTTCGGAAAGTGAGGTAAAGGAACTGGCGAAAAGCCTTCGCGAAGAGGATTCAGAACCTGTACAGATTATTAGCAATGGTAAACTTGATGTCATGGATGACCTCAAAGACCTTGGAATTGACGACACTACCGATGAAAGTAAGCCGGCCTCTTCATTTGATGATATGATGAAAAATGCAGTGGAAGAGAAAAAAACAACTGAGGAGAAACAGTAAGAGAGATTTTTATAATCATTAATTACAGATTGCCGGCAGGTAATCCTCATAACCTAGTCTCACCCTGTTGCATTCATTTACCTTTTTATAAAAGATTGATGTTTTAAGTAAAGGTGGAAATCATGAGGTATTATAAACTTGTCCTTTTAATCATAGTTGCAATAGGTATAGAGAATATTTCTGCGGAAAGCTATATCCTGAACGGGGGGCAGAGATCAAAAATCAAATATCGTCTGGTTCAGCTTGTCGAGCCTTCGCCGGAAAATATTAAAAATGTAAGGCTCACCTATGTTCTGCCGCAGTCTTTCAGCTCTCCGACCTATAACCAGCAGATAACCCATCGGAGCATAGACTTCAGCGTTCCTCCTGCAAAGCAAGATTCATCGGTTGATAAACACGGCAATATCCTGGTAACTTACACATGGCTCGAATCAAAGAAACCATTTTCAGTAGAGATGAGTGTAACTGCCGAGAACTCCGTATCGTTAAAAAAAATCAAGTCAAAAGCCACTTTTCCAATAAAAGATTTACCGAAAGAGGTCAGGCCCTATCTTGCTGCAACTGCAATGGTTCCGGCTCAGGATAAGATGATAAAGGATCTTACCGGCAAGCTTATCAAGGGTGCGAAGACCGAGTTTGATGCTGTTCAGAAGATACTTACCTGGCTCATCGATCACATGCAGTACGTACTTATGCCTCAGAAGTATGACGCGTTGTATTCTTTGCAAAGCGGAAAGGGCAATTGCCAGAATTACTCACACCTGGCAGCCGCACTGATGAGGAGTTGCGGTATTCCGGTCAGGATTGTCAATGGCATTACCATGAAAAAACCATATAATGTTGTTATAGGAGGGAGTGTTTTAATACTGGACATGGCACAGGGACGGCACTCCTGGATAGAGGTCTATTTTTCCGATCTCGGCTGGGTACCATTCGATCCGCAGCAGAGTGAGCTCTTCGTGAGCAACCGTTTTGTACGCATCGAGGTTGGAATTGATAACGAGGAGTCTTCCAACGACGGGCTCGTCCGGTGGACACGTGCGAAGGGCAGGCAGGCCAAGCTGTTATTTCATGAAAAAATTGAAGCGGAATTTCTTATGGACGATGTCTCGATCAAAGGCGAAAGGCAGGAATACGGCCCGAGAGACATTCTGCTCCAGCCTCCGGTTGATGCCGCGTTCGTACCTGTGATTGCAGCAAGGGCTCCAGAGCCGGTGAAAATGGAGCTTAAAGATCTGCTCAAACTGAGTTTTACCGTGCCCTATACAAAGGGTAACCTTGAGTTTCCTGAAGGCGTAAACCTGGCATTCGTACGCGAGAGCAGAACAGGCGAGCAGGCCGAGACACAGGTGCTGATAAAGAATTTTCTTGTTGAAACCGCGGAGTATGTAACCGGTGCACAGCAGTATGCCCAGGCATTTGTACTCGATAAACCGCTGCAACTGCAGAAAATTGGCCTTGCCCTTCACAAGTTCGGCGGGAAGGGGATGCTCTGGGTGGAGCTGCGGGAGGATAACGACAACGCTCCCGGAGAGATAGGGGCAAAATCAACCCTTGTTACCCTGGAGCAGCTCTCTTCGAAACCGGGCTATTTCTGGGTTGATTTCGATTTTACATCAAAAAAAACACTCCTGACGCCCGACCATTACTGGATAACCCTCGGATACAGCGAAACTCCTATTGTCAACTGGTTTTATACCTACGGAAAAACAGTCGGCCCGGTGGACGGGACACGTTCCAGAGATAAGAACGAGACAAAATGGATTAGAAGCCTCTCCCATGAGTTCAATTACCGGATAATTGGGCAGACTGCAAAGTAAGAAAGTCATATTTGTATATTTAGAGGTTTCCTTTATTATTTCAACTCTCTAATTGTATTTAATGCCTGCAAATAAGTCACAAAAGTGTTGTTTTATGTATTATTATAGGACACAAATTGATATTATTATGCTCTAATATAAGATACAAAATATGGTTAGACAGGAAATAGTGCGAAAAATCGAAGATTTTAGAAGTTTAGGCATACCCTCTTATATTCCGAGAAGAAACAAGCTCACTTATTTATAAAACAATGAACTTAGGTGCCTATTTCCAATTTATTAATAATACTTTCCCTCTATTATATTTATATTATCCTAAGTATTCTTTCGTAAACGGCTGCTTTAAACTAACTAAATTATTCAGCCGCAAAGGCACAAAGTAAACAATATATAACGGGTATATTTCATTATGGCGAGGGATATCAGAGACCAGAAAAATTTCAGGGGAAACAGGGAGCATCTGGCTGTTCTGCTGTATGCTCTTAAGAAAAATGATATTGGCTTCTGGAATAAATGGCGGGAGAAACATCGTGATATAAAGGTACTGCTTACCGGTGCTCACCTGAGTAAAGCTGTTCTTGCAGGCGTTAATTTTAACTATGTCAATCTCAGAGAGGCTGATCTAAGCGGGGCGGTACTTTCGGGTGCAAATCTTAATGAAGCCGATCTCAGGGATGCCGACCTCAGCGAAGCTTTACTCAAGAATGCTGAACTTTCCAAAGCTGTATTGGAAGGTACCTATCTCTATAAGGTTAATCTTACCGGAGCAAAATGTAGAGAAACAAATTTTAATGATGTTAACCTTTCCAGGGCAAGCCTGAAAGGGGTTGATCTTGACTCGTCAGTGATACGTTCGGCAGATTTAACAGATTCCGATCTGCGTAATTGTTCCCTGTCAAAAGCAACTCTTGAGAACGTAACCTTTACCGGTGCACACATTTATGCATGGAATATAAGGGCCTGCAGAATAAAAGCGCTAAAATGTGATTACATTTACATTGATCATAAAGGCGCTGAGAGATTACCAAAAAGCAGAAGTTTTAGAGCGGGTGAGTTTGAAGGATATATTAAAAAGTTACAGGCATCTGAAAAGATAACAAAAGGTAAATTACCGGAAGGCAGGGCTTTAAACCATGTATTTATTTCGTATGCCGGTGAAGATTATGACTATGTAAAGAATTTGGCAGACACGCTTGAGATAAACGGTGTTAAGGTGTGGCTGGATAAAGAAAGGTTGCAGCCCGGTATACGATGGCAGAGGGCTTTAAAGGATGCAATAATAAATGGCGTCTATTTTATAGCCTGTTTTACAAAAAATTATTGTAACAAAATGGAAAGCCATTTGAAGGAAGAATTGATTATCGCTTTTGAAAGATTGCAAATTGCGCATAGGGATAAAAACTGGTTTATTCCGGTAAAGACTCTGCGATGTGAAATCCCGGATATAAAAATAGGAGCAGGGCTGACTTTAAAAGATTGCCAATGGATTGACCTGACCCAGGGTTGGAATGAAGGGCTTAAAAGGATTGTAGAGGTTATAAAGGGATAGTGTTGGGAAATTAGCTTCATTTTTTCTAGTAATATGATTACTACCTATATTGCTATGCTACGAGAGGATCTTCAATTATACGTGGTAAAAGGAAAAAATTAAATGAAACTTGACCTCTTTTATTATATAATCATAAAGTTACTGCAAAATTATAACAACTTGTACTATAATCTAAAATAAATTTAATCCGAAGAATGTGAATTGTGGATTTTTTACCGTTTCTTCATTTTTTTAATTTAATAGTATACCTGTACCTTGCGGTTTTTATATTGTTTAAAAACCCAAGGTCGCCCCTGAACAGGGTGTTTTGCGCTTTTATATGTTGTTTTGCTCTATGGAATCTTGGTGATATTTTTATACACAACACCTTTACTCCTCAGGAGGCACTTCCCCTATTCACAAACATTAACTGCATTGGCTGGACCAGCTTCAGCAGTTTGTTTCTCTGGTTTACGGCTGTTTTTACTAGAAAGAAAAATTTTTTAAAAACAGGACTCTTTTACTTTGTTCTTATTATTTTCCCGCTTTTCTTTATAATTGCCCAATGGAGTGGTCTTCTTATTTATGATTGGGAACAGCAACCATGGGGTTGGGCCAGTGTTTGGTCGGATAACAATTTAAATTATCTTTTTTATCTATACTACCTCTCTTTTATGATAATATCGCTTTACTTTATTACAGGTTTTATTAAAAAAGCAAAGGCACTTTATAAAAAGAAACAGGCAAAAATAATTTTAATATCCACGGCTGTTCCCCTTATTGCCGGTACGTTAACGGATGTGGTTCTCCCCAGATTAGATATCTATAACTTTCCCGATTTAGCAAATACCTTTACCCTTATCTGGGTTGCAGGAATAATAATTGCCATGATGAGGTATAAATTTTTTACCCCTACGCCTGCTATGGCTGCTGATAATATTATCGGCACCATGACTGACGCATTAATTTTATTAGATCCACAGGGGGCTATTGTAAATGTAAATAACGCTGCCTTGAATCTTTTAGGGTACTCTAAGGGTGAGTTAGAGGGCAATAATGTTGATTTTATTTTTTCAGAGGAGGATTTCAAAAGAGATAAACTGGATAAGATTATTAAAGGTGAAGAGGTAATTGAAAATTACGACCTTTTCCTGAAGACAAAGGATGAAGTACATGTTCCTGTGAATTTCTCCACTTCTATTCTTCATGAGGAAGGAACCTTTGCCGGTCTTGTCTGCATTGCTCAGGACATCACCTCTCACGTAAAAGCTCAGGAGGTTCTAAAAAGGGCAAGGGACGAATTGGACGTTAGTGTAAAATTAAAAACAAAGGAGTTGAGAGAAGCTAATAAAGAATTGATGAAGGAAATTATTGGGCACAAGAAGTCTGAGAAGGCTCTGCAGGCAGAAAAGTCTTATCTCGATAATTTATTCGAAAGTGCCCCGCAGGCAGTTGCAATGTCTGACGAAAATCACATCGTTCAGCGTATAAACAGTGAGTTTACCAGATTGTTCGGATATACACAGGATGAGGCTGTCGGGCTGCATATAGACGATCTGGTTGCTCCTCAGGAGCGCCTCAGGGAAGCTGAATCGTTTACCGGGATGATAACCAAAGGTGATATGATTAACGCAGAAAGTATACGTAAGGGTAAAGATGGAAAACGTATCAGTGTATCAATTCTGGCCTCGCCGATCATTATTGATGATAAACATGTAGGCACCTATGGTATTTATCAGGATATAACTGAGCGTAAAAGGGCAGAGGAGGAAAAGAAGGAATTGGAAGAGCAGTTTCATCAGGCGCAAAAAATGGAGGCTATAGGCCAGCTTGCCGGTGGTATTTCGCACGATTTTAATAACATGCTGTCGGTGATAACTGGTTTCGCTGAGATAATTAAAAGAAAGTATACTGCAAATAACCCGACGTTAAGGGAATATATTGAAAAAATATTCGACGCTGCCATGCGCTCGGCAGACTTGAATGCCAAGCTCCTGGCATTTGCCCGAAAAGGAAAATTTAAAGTAGTTGAGGTAGATGTAAATGCGATAATTCTAAATATTATTGGCATGTTGGAGCATACAATTGACAAGCGCATAAATATAATTAAAGAGTTAAAAGCCGATAAGGCAATTGTGATGGGTGACGATGCACATTTGCAGAATGC
>JAUXBV010000521.1 GCA_030619215.1 Fibrobacterota bacterium
AGAGACGGTGATTCAATATGGATACAGCGAACAGATCGTGTTGGAGATAATGTATCTCCAGTTAATTATCAAAATAACAATGATAACACACGTCGCAAGCTTTGGGTTGAAAGAAGGCTGATCCCTTATAACCTTATCCCGAACTCTACTTCTCCCATAAATATTTCAAACCCTAACAGTAATACCATAATACCAACGGATGTTATTGATATAATAAATGGTATCGATCCTAATTGGCTTAATAATAATGGCATCCAGACGAATAATAACGGTGATTATATCGGGATGATAATTACAATAATGCCAGATAAAGACCCTGATATCATGTTACCGGATTTTAAGCTTGAAGGTTATATAAGCGTCTTTGATGCCGTAGGTAATCAGCTTGTATCAAGGCAGAAGATGATATGGTGGGAGAAAGAGAAGGGTTTGATATGGATTTGGAATGGCAAAAACATGAATGACAGAAATGTTGGTGCAGGCAGTTACCTTGCCATCGCTGAGATTGAAGAGAAAACAGCGTCTCTGGGGTATCAAAATGGCGGGCCAAAGGAGACTAAGAAAATTTATATAGGTATCATGGAATAAAACAGAAAGAACCTTGTTTTTAATATTTTTAAACCACACTATTCTCTGGTCCCGCCTGGCGGGATCAGAGAATAAAAATATGCCAATCGTTGTTTATAATAATAGATTCCTCTTTTGCTGAGTATGGGTGAAAATGCTTTTAATTATCTTTTCTGATAGGAAGGGAAGGGATAATATTAGTTCAGGGGTAAAAAAGCTGAATAATACTTACAATACATAATTAGCTATCGAAAAGTAAACCCAATTAACTTCATTGTGCTTTTTTAAAATAATTTAAATAAATTTTGGTTTATATTACTTTGTTTCTATATACTGTATAACAATTGGTATACGAAAATATTTCAGAAAGAATTAATTTTTAACCTGAAAGAGGGGGGCAAAATGGTCAAAGGATTCAAAGTGTCAGAATGGATGAAGGGCAGAAGGTTTATTACTGTTGCAGGGGCAATTGTTGCCTTATTTATGAGCCTTTTATATGCTCAACCGTTGGAAGAGGTGTGTAAATTCACGTATACAGGGCAACCGGAGGAGCTAAATGGAACTACAATTACAGTAAATGAGCTGATGGTTGCAATGTCGGAGTATATTTATGTGGGAACACCTACCGGCGCTGTTTCAAAGCCTATTACGCCTTCGATAATGTTCATAATTGACCATTCGAGTAGTATGTACACTAGCAGCAATAAGGACCAATGGGGAAACCGGTTTAGAGTAACATATGATCTTATTGATAGCCTAAGAAATAGATTTCCTAAGGCTGAAGTTGGTATTTCTGTATTTACCGAGTATCTCTATTTTCGCCCGGAAGCTCACGATATTTTTAGGCAGTGTCCGGGAGTAGACTCAGGAGCTTATATTCCACTTTTGAAATTGGATTCATCTTATGCAATTAGCAATGGGGAGATAGGGTGGCAGATTCTTCAAAAATGGATGGAAACAGATACTGTTACTGAAACAATTAGTGGGTCTTCTGTTACGTTTGTTGATTTAAAATATAGACCAAATCCAATATGGGATGACTTTTTTGCGTCATCAGGCTCTAATACAAATATTGATGTAGCTTTCAGGGCCGCGAAAAATGAATTCCAAAATTATGCAACATACCCAAAAAGCCAGCAATTTATAATCTTTATCTCTGATGGCAAGGTATCTCCTACTTCGTTGTCTTATGAATTTTCTAAAGGGGAAAACACCCCTACAACATTTACTGTCTATTTTAAAGGGAATGAACCTTTACCTGAAGAATTAGATTCAATGAACACCAATATTCAGAATAATGGTTATTCAATTAATAATCCTAAGACACAATTATGGGAATACGAGAACACTAATTATCAGGCATTAATGACCTTTTTAATGAAAAACGTGGTCGAAGTAATTGTCCAATCACAAACTTCATATCCTGTCCAAATTGATGTGAATGGTGGTATAATTAATCCAAACCCGTGGGACACCTCAGGATTTAACTTCGGGAAACTTTTTCCTTTAACTGGTCAGGTAACACCCTTTGTTTATGATATTGATTATAAAGTATGGGCTATAGATTCAATTGATCCCAATGGAGATACTATCTGGGTATTTAAAGACACTTCTACCCACACAGAATTTGATGTTGAAATAGAGGACGGTGCTCCGGACCTGCCGGATACTTTCGATGTCAAATGCTGGGAAAGGGAACTGGGCTACTATTTTAATAACAGCCAGGTGACGATGGTAAATGAGACCATGGCCCCGATAGAACTCAGGTTCGGTTTTGATCCGGGCGATGCCAATTATAGCTACACGAAGGCAGATATCCAGGTTGTTTCAACTGCTGGTGCTGCTCAGGATAATGAAACTTTCACACTTTCAAAGAGCGGCAATACTTTTTCCGCCACATTCAATAGAGTCATTCTTGGTAGCAGCGAAAGCCCTACCCCAGGCAACGGTATTATAGAGCATTATGTCCCGGACACTCTTATCGCAACGTTCCGTAATAATGAAAACACAAAGCTGCCACTGGATACATTACAGGCAACTGTGATATGTATATTGTCCGGATCGATTGATATTGAAGCCGGGTACTATTTTGACAACAATGCCGATGGGTATGTTGACAGTATTTTTGTTGATGTCTCCACTGATATCGCCGGAGGCCTTACCGATGCACACGTTCAGGAGATAATAGAAAAAGCACTTACCCTTCCTTCTTTCAGAGATTTCTATGTTAATGGCTCTGGTGTGGTGTCTGGCGGTTTCTATATTGATGTTACCGAAGGCAATGCAGATCCGACAACATACGTCACAAATGAAGATAAATTAGAGGTTACGTCAGTTATTTTATCTATGGGTGGATGGGTAGTAGCGACAACCGCTACTATTTTTGATAGAGTAGCACCGATAATACACTGGGCGGAGAAGAGTGCCTATTTAATTGATTTTCAGGTTGACTCAATGGCTGACACGCTTACGGTTAAGTTCTCAGAGCCTATAACTGATGTAACACATCAGGAGCCGTTCTTATTCCTGAGCATGGAGGAGAATACACAGTACCAGGTTCAGCTTAGCCGTCTAAGTCATAATAACGATGTCATGAAATTTACTGTAGAAGGTTTTAATCCTGTTCAATATATAAGAGACGGTGATTCAATATGGATACAGCGAACAGATCGTGTTGGAGATAATGTATCTCCAGTTAATTATCAAAATAACAATGATAACACACGTCGCAAGCTTTGGGTTGAAAGAAGG
>JAUXBV010000436.1 GCA_030619215.1 Fibrobacterota bacterium
TACTGAGAACGATGATATAGATAGAGTATTTTTAATAAACCAACTAATTTTACCGGGTTTACCTTCCTCTATTCCTTCTAAATTAAGGGATACATCCCAATAGCATATTATAAATGATCATAAATTAGAATACAGGAAGCTTAACAAAAAGATATTTATGTTCTCAAAAAAAAGCACAATAATGACTTAAAATATCTACAATTTTTTAAAGCAGTTGTTATATTAATAAATATTAAGTTTGTTATATGATATATCACATCTGTGGAGGGGAAAATCCAAAAAAGATAAACACCGGTCAATACTTAATCCCTCACTCCTTAATATTCAACCCCCAATACCTCCCCTGGATATTAGGAAGAGGCAAGAGGAGTGAGGGATTTAAAAAAGAAATAAGTATTAAATGAATAAAAGATATTAGAAATATGTTTAACGAGGTATCACCGGAATATGCCCTTAATTTGCACAAAGTCTACAAACCCTATGCCCCTCCTAACATAGGTTATAGAGCAGTGCTAAAAGGGCTATCCCGGTGATTTTTAATTTTTTAATTAGAGGTGGGTGAAGGAGATTGGAAGTGTGATACTATGGTATCAAAATCGTACTTATGTATGCTTTTTCTATCGTTAGCAACTCTTTTCTCTGCTTTCTTATCAAATTCCTATGCAGAAAAAAGTACTAGTAACTCTGTCCATCACAATGATATACCCAATCTTATTCTTCATAAAAATCATCACGGCCTCAGAGAGCTGACACCCGAAGACTGGGAAAAGATCAGGGCTATTCCGGAGTTTAAATTGCCGGGAGAAGTACTTAACAGGCCCCTGCTATCAAAAGTTGACAATGCTCAACTGAAATATTTCAGGCCGGTCTGGTCGCAGTGTGCAGCATGCTGCGGGCAGGCGAGCGGAACCTCCTATAATTATACTTATGAAATAAATTATTTGAAAGATGCAGCAGGAGATACTCCACAGGCACAATGTCCTTCCCATTATACCTGGAATTTTCTTAACGGTGGAGAAGGCTGGGGGACCTGGTACTTTGACGGCTGGGAGCTGATCGCTTCAAACGGGTGTCCCTCAGTAGCTGACTTCGGATCCAACTGCGGAGATGCTACCAAGTGGATGTCCGGGTATGAGAAGTATTATCGCGGAATGCATAACCGAGTAAAAAAGCAATGGTATATCAGCGTCGCTGACGATCAGGGATTGCAAACCCTGAAAAACTGGTTATACGATCGCGGGGACGGCTCTTCAGCAGGCGGTCTGGCATGCTTCTGCGGTGGTTCGGAAAGCGGCACCACCAATGATCTTTCAGCTACTTCACCAACTACAACAATGGATTTTGCCGTATTTGATAATCAGGGAGGCAGCCTTCCCATGACCGGCGATGATGAAACCATTGAAATCGGCCTTGATGTAACCCCTTTATTGAATGAATTTACCGGGAGTAAGGCTAAGCTGTTTTTTACTGTTAACTCAAACGGAGGTTCCGGAGAGGTTCTCACCTTTTCAGCCCTGGATTACCAGAATCACGACGTGCTTGAAGTTCCCTGCACTGAAGTGCCTGTCACTATCAGCGGAACGACCACTCTGTCCCTCATTTTCGACTCGAACCTGATACCGCTTGTCATAGAGACGGATAAGCTTCCTTTAGCTAAAGTTAACCAGCAGTATAGCCATACCCTTACCGCATCCGGCGGCACACCACCGTATACATGGGAACTGATGCTCGAGGGGGAATATATAATGAAAGAATCTTCAAACCCGTTTCCCCAGGTTACGGATGTGGCATTATCGCCTGATACGGAAGATGACGGGTATGCAGAGCAGGCTTTGGCGTTCTCCTTTCCCTTTTTCGACAGGGAGTATACAACAGTATACCCTTCAACAGACGGCTCACTTCTTTTTAATCCGGGATTTGAATTTATCCGCGATAAGGATGCTCTGCTTGATAATAAAGCAATATCGGTGTTGGGCGCTGATTTTATCATTGAATCCGGCGATTATATGTACTATTCGGGTGATGCAAACAGCGCAACATTCCGGTGGAAAACCATTCACATG
This sequence comes from Fibrobacterota bacterium, assembly GCA_030619215.1. Taxonomy (GTDB): domain Bacteria; phylum Fibrobacterota; class Chitinivibrionia; order Chitinivibrionales; family JANQEN01; genus JAUXBV01. The sequence goes on from JAUXBV010000436.1 coordinate 2,064, forward strand.
TATGATCATCCGGATGTCAACGTTGACTTTGCAGTAACACTTTTTCCTTCCGGTAAAATGGAGTTTTTTTATGAAAAGGATTTAAGCGATGATATTGACGAGATGGTTATAGGTATATCAGGTGGTAACGGAGGGAAATATGTTTCCGGGATAAGCAATTCAGGTGATATTCCCGATAATTACGCATTTACCTTGACTCCGCCTTCTATTCCGGGAGGCATGAGTTTTTCAACAGATGGTGAGTTTGGCGGAATACCGACAGAAGATAACCGGACATGGGATCTTAAAATCATTGTTAAGGATAACAATAAAATCTCAAAATCAAAGATATTTACCTTTTCCACAACAGAGACTGCTATAAATCCTGGTAATATAAACACAGGTATTACCTTTACAAAAACGATTGTATCACATCAAAACGGTAAGGTAACCTTTGTTTTCAATACAGTTAAAGCCGGGTTGGTAACACTTGACATTTTTAATGCGCACGGGCAAAAGATAAGAACATTAATAAATAAGCATTTGAACGCTGGTATACATAAAGTTCACTGGGATGTTAATCGTGATAAAGACAGGCCTGTTTCTGCCGGTGTGTACTTCTGTAAATTGTCATCCGGTAAAGTAGCATGTATAAATAAAATTATACTGGCAAAATAGATGGTGTTTGTTAATTACATAGAAATAATATGGGGGATAACTATTAATTAAAAAAGGGGATTGATATGAGTAAAAGATTTACTATATGTCATAGGTCATGGAGTAAACGATTTATAGCTGCATGTCTGTTTTCCATAATGTTGCTAATCGAAGCTGGGGCAAATGAAGTCTGTAAGGTGGCCTATAAGGGAAGGCCTGAAGACTTTAAGGATAGTGTCATGCATGTTCCCGGCCCGACGGTTGCCGTTTCGGACACTTTCTATGTGGGAACCCCCATTAATATTAACACCGATACGATAACCACACCTACGATATTTTTCGTTATTGATCATTCGGGCAGTATGTACGTTGATGACCCCAACTATCCACCAAATGACCCTGAAGGTTTCCGTTTCAAAGTTACAAGCGACCTTCTTGACAGAGTATCTGAAGATTTCCCGAAAGCTGAAGTCGGCTTTGATGTTTTTAATGAATTTCTCTATATGTATTATCCGGATGATCCCGATTATTTTGCAAAATGCCCCCCACCTCAAAAGGATAACAGCGCCTATGTACCACTCTATATTCTTGAAGAGCAGTATGGCCCAGCTAATATGACGGGGCTTGAAATTGTCAGGAAATATCTTGAAACTAAGGACTCTCCCTGGGGATACAAGGAGTTGGTATACGAGCCTCCTTATGGTTGGTTTCAGTCCGTATCTACCAATATCACAGCCGGTTTTCAGGCGGCAAAACATGCAATGTTCTCATCAAAGTATCCGAAATCACACCATTTTGTCATTTTCCTCTCCGACGGTATTGCAAATATGCCTCAAAACAATACAATGGATGAATATGTTCAAGGCGCAAACACTCCTACAACCTTTACTGTCTATTTCACCCTTGACAGTCTTGCTCCCGGTAAGCTCCTCACCATGACAGAAAACATAAAGATAAATGGCTACTCCCAGTCAAATAAATGGAGCAATATCTGGGCCTTCTATAATACTGATTATGACAAATTAATGGATTTTTTATACGGAAATGTTATTGGCCTGATAACTTCAATTCTGAACGGCAGTCCATACAATATTGTGGTGAATGGCATTGAGGTTGGCGATACCACCTGGTACAATAACCAGGCCTTTATCTTTTCCGAAATGATACCTTTAACAGATTGGGAGACAGATTTCAAGTGCAATATCAGTTATCACATCAAAAAAGACACTGCCATTGGTGATACTATCATAACCCTCGAATATGA
>JAUXBV010000349.1 GCA_030619215.1 Fibrobacterota bacterium
AAGTTTTAAATTATTAATATTTAAATCCTTATTTACTGGCTAAAAGATTATCCAGCTCCTCCTGGATTTCACGGAAAGTATCGGCATCCTTTAGAATATCAGCGATTTTCAGTTCACTCCATCCCGACTGCCGGAAGCCGGCGACCTCTCCAGGGCCGCGTAGAGAAAGATCTAAGTCAGCAATGGTGAAGCCGTCATGGTTTGTGCAGAACCGTTTGAGCCGTTTTTGAGTAATTTCGTTTTCAGTTGGATTTGCCAGAAGAAAAGTGTATGCCTTTTTATCTCCTCTTCCCACCCGGCCTCTCAGTTGATGCAGCTGTGACAGGCCGAATCGTTCTGCGTTTTCAACAATCATGATAGTGGCGTTCGGCACATCAATGCCAACCTCGACAACCGTTGTAGCAATAAGCAGCTTGATACGCCCCTCTGCGAACTCTCTCATTATTTTCTCTTTCTCTGTATTGTCAAGTTTTCCATGGATTGCAGCGATTGGAATGCTTGAAAAAACACCTCCCGTCATCGTGCTGTACACAGAATGCACATCCTTAATCTCGCCGTAATCATCGTCACAATCTATGCGTGGTACGATACAGAATGCCTGCGAACCGTTTTCCTTAAGCTCCCTGAGAATAAATTTTTCCATATCCTTCCGCTTTTCTTCCGGCACGAGGTGAGTACTGACTTTTTGCCTGCCTTTGGGCAGAGAGCGTATCGTCACGATGTCAAGATCGCCATAGAGAGTTTTTGCCAGGGTCTGTGGAATCGGCGTTGCAGACATAAGGAGAAAGTCCGATGCAGAGTCTTTTTGCTGAAGAGTAAGGCGCTGCTCCGCGCCGAACTTATGCTGCTCGTCAATGACAATCATTCCGAGGTTTGTAAAATTCACCGACGGCTGCAATAAAGCATGGGTTCCCACGACAAAGAGACATTTTCCCGTGCGAAGATCGGAAAGGAGCGCCTGTTTCTGTTTTGAGGATATTCCTCCTTTAAGAAGTCCCGGTTTTATTTCGAAGGTATTTAACCATGATGAAACCAGGTTAAAAGTCTGCTGCGCCAGCAATTCCGTTGGAGCAAGCCAGGCAACCTGCAACCCTTCATTAAGAGCCGGAAGGCATCCAAAGAATGCAACGATTGTTTTTCCTGATCCCACATCACCCTGGAGTAACCTGTGCATGCGGCAGGTCGACGCCGCGTCTGAATACAGGGTGTTAATTGCTTTCTGCTGTTCGCTTGTCAAAGTAAACGGAAGGATTGCTTTGAGCTTTTGAGGTAGTTTTCCGGATTTCATCGGGTGGCCGGGCAGGGCAAACTTCCGCTTGCTCCAGCGTAAGGTAAGGGCAAGCTGATAGAGCTCTTCATACCTGAGGCGCTCGAAATAGGGCTTTAATTTTTCAGGATCGGAAGGAATATGGATCTCGCTCAGACAACCCGAAAGGGAAGGGAAGTTCTTTTTCTTTTCAATCTTTTCCGGAAGAATCTGTGGATAGTGCTTTAAGCTTTTAAGAACCCATTGTATAGATTTAAACAGCGCCTTTTGCTGAAGGTGGACCTCCCTCATTGCTGTTGTAAGCGGGTATTGCGGGAGAAAGGGAATATCCGCTGTTGACTTGTTCGCGCCGACAGTTTCCACAAGGGGATGTGACATCTGGTAGTCTATGAATTTTCTCACCTTTCCATAGAGCAAGATCCTTTTACCTTTATAGAGTGCTTTCCTGAAAAAGGGGATTCCATAAAACCAGAGAGCTTCAAAGCTGCCCGTGTCATCGGAAACCTGGATACGCAGTCGCGGTTTCCTTCCCCGTTCAACCCTGGTTTTTGTAATTGTTCCTATTACCGCACATGGCCGGTCCAGGTAATCAGGGAGGCCGGCTATAGGTACGATTGTTGACCTGTCAACATACCTTCGCGGGAAGTGATACAGCAGATCGCCGATAGTTTCAATGCCTGATTCGTTAAGCGCTGTGATTCTTTTGCGGCCCAGGCCGGGGACATGAAAAAGGGGTGACAGGAAATCAAGCCGGGGATTTGGTTTATTTACTGGCATAGGCAAGCTTCTTATACAGGTTATCTGAAGATATCAATTTTATGGCTGCGCTTCTTTTAAAATAACATTTTGTGTATAGGCGCGTTCTAGCAGGTACTATATTTACGATGTATATGTTTTCATAATCCCAAAATCCATTGTTATACAACAGGGACCCTGATATGCTGTCTACGGAACATAGAATAGTTATTTCTGATGCAAGGGGTCTGGGTTTTATTGATGATCAGAGTGTCGATATTGTTGTTACGTCACCACCCTATCCGATGATACAGATGTGGGATGAGCTCTTTGGCCGGCTGAATCCGGAGATTAAAGCCGCGCTCGAAGGGTTTGAGGGCAAAGTCGCTTTTGAGCTAATGCATGGGGAACTTGACAAGGTCTGGTCCGGGCTGTTCAGGGTGCTGAGGGACGGCGGTTTTGTTTGCATAAATATCGGTGATGCGACAAGGTCAATCGGTGGCAGGTTCAGGCTTTTTTCCAACCATTCCAGAATTATAACCTCTTGCTCGAATATCGGTTTTGACACACTGCCCGTTATTTTATGGCGCAAGCAGACCAATGCACCAAACAAGTTTATGGGCTCCGGCATGTTACCTGCCGGTGCCTATGTCACCCTGGAGCATGAGTATATACTGATTTTTCGTAAAGGGCCGAAGCGCAGCTTTGGCAGGGACAAGGAAAAGCTTGCGAGAAGGGAGAGCTCGTTTTTCTGGGAGGAGCGCAACCTCTGGTTTTCGGATATATGGGACTTTAAAGGGATAAAGCAGGACCTGCGGCATCGTGATTTACAGGTAAGAAGCGCTGCCTTCCCCTTTGAGCTGGCCCACAGGCTGATAAATATGTATTCTGTAAAAGGCGATCTTGTGTTAGACCCGTTTCTGGGAACAGGCACCACAACGCTTGCAGCAATAGCATCATGCAGAAACAGTATCGGTGTTGAGATTAATGACAGCTACAAAAACATGTTGTTTGAAACAATAAAAGACAGCACGCCTGTTCTTAACAATCATATAAGCGGAAGGCTTAATGAACATCTGTCGTTTGTTGACGATTATATATCGAATAAAAAAGAGTTGAAACACAGCAATTCACAGTATGGTTTTCCGGTTATGACACAGCAGGAGGCTGAGCTTGTTTTAAATTATATACAAAAGGTTTACTGTACAGATGATATTATTATAAAAGCCGAGTACCTTGAAGAAGCACTGATCAGAGATGTTAGGCCGGTTGGAAGAGTGCCTGTAGAAAAAAATGACTCTCAAACTAAGCAGTTGAAGCTAGCGTTATAGTTTTGTAAGCGAGACAATCATAAGGTTACTGATGATAAATGTATTTATTTTGTAACTACTCAGGTGTCTCGTTGCGCCCCCCAAACCCCCCGTAGAGGGGCTTATATTGAAAAAGTATTTTATAACTCTTTTAATATAATAAATTTAAATCCTTAAAAGCCCTCCTACGGGGGGTTTGGGGGGCGCAACGAGACAAATTGACACCTGAGTAGTAACTTTATTTTTTCCTTTACCGTTTCCGGAATGAAAATATATGAGCCTCAGTAAATATCTTCAGTCACAGGAAATTATAAAATCCATTTCCGGGAAAAGCCCGGAAAACGCACGTTCACTGATCCTTGACAAGGGGTTGTCGTGGCTGGCTGACCATCCTGAAGAAGCTGAATTGGTAAGGAGTAATCTGAGGAGCCTGGATATCCCTTTCAGTGACGATCTGGTTAAACGCATTCAGGAGCATATTGCCCTTCATTACTACGAGAAGATCCTGCCGCTCTGTGGAGATCCTGAATTTTACTACCATTTCCTTAATGAAAATGTAGATGTAAGTGAAGTACATACCCTTAAGGATGCTTTGGAAAAAGAGAAAGGGGTTTTAGTTACCGCTGCACATTTTGGAGGTGTTGAATTGATTGTCCCCACACTTTCCATGTTCAAATTACCGATACATCCTGTGCTGCGTTTCACCACGGAGCAGTTTTCAAAAGTTGCCCATAAACATGCAGAGGATATGGAAGATTGTGGTTTTTTTGGCCCGATTAACTTTATTGAGATTGGCAGGCAGGGAACGGTTGCTGCTCTTGACATGGCCGCCGTGCTTCGCAGGAAAGAGCTTCTGTTTTCTGTTTTCGATGAGGAAACGGATTATAGTACTACTGTAAAGCTCTTTGGCAAGGAGATATCAGGCGGTGCCGGTTTGGACAGACTGCTGCGATTTGCAAATACTCCGGTTGCTGTCTTTAATGCATTTATGATTCGAGCTGGAATAAATAAATATACGTTGAAGTTTATTGAAATTGATGTTACCGAAGGCAACCCGATTCAGAGTATGTTTAATAATCTTGAAAAAATTGCAGAAGAGAATCTTGAACAGTGGTATTTCCTTCACGAAGAAATTCCGTTTATCCCGATTAATTCATAAATTTATGTTCACATCGTATAACTCGTTTTAAACCGGTCAGAATTATACTTGCTATTGACGATAGGTTGAGAGAAAATGACCGATCCGCTCAATTACCAACTCAAGCTTCTCGATTCCTGGTAGAAAGACAACCCTGAAATGATCCGGTTTCGGCCAGTTAAAGCCTGTTCCCTGTACGGCGAGTACCCTTTCATGAATGAGGAGATCC